>CAZTOM010000569.1:0-1000 GCA_964615555.1 uncultured Actinomycetaceae bacterium | reverse complement strand
GTCGAGTGCGAGGTCCGTGTCGAGCGCCTCGACCCGCTCGACGATGCGCCGCTCCCGACGGGCCTGGGCGGGCAGCACCGTGACAACGACCTGACCGTGCGACGTCTCCACGACCTCAACCGAATCCGCGTCCCAGGTGCGATCCGTGACCTCCGCCTCGGTCACCCCGGGGGATGCGATGAGACACCGCTCCACCGGCACCACCTCATGGGAGCGGTGCCGGCGCAACCCGGCCGCACCGGTGGCCGCGTCGACGGCGAACTCGACCCGGGTGCGCCACCCCAACCCGGCCGCGTCCCCAGGCACCGCTTCGACCACCGGATCCAACCCGAGCTCGGTCAGATCGAGGCGGGCCAAACGCTGGAACTGCTCGCGCACCACGGCCGCTTTGAGCCGCCGCTGTTCGGCGAGGGTGACGTGCTGGAAGTCGCAGCCACCGCATACCCCGGCATGCGGACAGGGCGGGCGCACCCGCTCCGGCGATGCGACGCGGACCTCGACGACATCGGCCCGCAGGAAGGACCGACCCGCCTCCCCCTCGGTGATCCGGGCCAGCACCCGCTCCCCCGGCAGGGCGTGCCGGACGAAGACGACCTGACCGTCAAGACGGGCCACACAGTGCCCGCCGTGGGCGACCGGCCCGACCTCGAGCTCGACGACCTCGCCGATCATCGTCCGTCCCCGCGGCGGACGTCACCGGGCGCCGAATCGGTCAGCGGCGGCTCCTGACCGTGGGATGAGTGCAACTGCCACGGCACCGACGAGACCATGACGCCAGGCATGAACCGCAACCGGGTCTTCAGCCGCAGCGCGCTCTGGTTGTGCAGGAGCTGCTCCCACCACCGGCCGAGGACGTACTCGGGGACATAGACCACGACGAGGTCGCGCGGATTGTCCGAACGCAGCGACTTGATGTACTCGACGACCGGGCGGGTGATCTCCCGGTAGGGACTGTCGAGCGCCTTGAGCTGGACCGGGATCCCCATCCGTTCCCACTGCT
>CAZTOM010000568.1:0-1002 GCA_964615555.1 uncultured Actinomycetaceae bacterium | reverse complement strand
TGGTCCCTGAGGGCAGCATGGTTGACCCCGGCACGACGTTCGGTGGCGACTGGACCTGCACGCTCGGCAACGAGACGGTGACTGGAACCTGGGGCCCGATCGCACCGGGAACCACTTGGTCGTCGACTGAGGACGACGAGATTCCGCTTGGCGCAATGTGCACCGCAACCGAGACAGGCCGCCCTGAGTATCCGGTCACTGACGGTTCGCACGTCTGGGCTGGCGACCCGGAGATCACGCCAGCAGAGGGTGTGGCTGCAGCCCACGACTCCAATCTGAACCTGATCACCGTCACCAATGCGACGGAGCCCGTCCCCGGCAGCGCGATCTGGACCAAGGTGGATGGCCAGGGCAACCTGCTGGCCGGCTCGGAGTGGACGATTAGCGGGCCCGGCCTCGCGAATGAGCTGATCGTGGACTGCACGGCGGCCGAGTGTGAAGGCCTCGACAGAGACCCCGAATCCGGAGAGTTCCTGCTTGTCGACCTCGCGTGGGGCGAGTACACGCTTACGGAGACCAAGGCTCCAGCTGGGTACTACCCGATCGCCGATTCGATCGTGTTCACCATCGGCATTGGCGAAGAGCTGCAGCTTGACGTGAATCTCGGCGCAATCGAGAACGAGCAGATCGACGGACCGCCTCTTCCGCTGACCGGGGGGCTTGGGCGGGACTTCTTCACCATCACCGGCCTCGGGATCCTGGTTCTTGGACTGGGTGCCGTGGGCGTGACGCAGGTTCGCAACCGCAGGGAGGTCGCCTAGTGCGGTTGACATGAACAGGCCACCGCCAGATTCGACAACAAGAGCTTCGGCCCAGTGCCGGACGCCACAACAGGAGAGAAGCCCCTACACAGCCGGCACAACGGTCGGGGGAGAGAAAGGAAAAGGGAGAACAGACATGAGTATCCAGAACAACACGCTGCGGCGGTTGGCCGCAGGTGTGGGGGCTGCGGCCCTCGCACTCGTCGGAGTCGTAGGAGTCGGCACCGCCGCTTCCGCGGAC
>CAZTOM010000567.1:0-1003 GCA_964615555.1 uncultured Actinomycetaceae bacterium | reverse complement strand
CCAAGGACTCGACCGCCGCCCTGCTCAAGGTCCCCGGCGTCACCGCCGTCGACGTCACCCTCGGGGTGATGACCGACGAGCAGCGTTCGGCGCTGCGCCAGCAGTTGCGTGGTGGCGCGCCGGAGAAGGAGATCCCGTTCGCCAAACCCGGTTCGCTGACCCGGGTGTATGCGGTCGCCTCCGGCAAGGGTGGGGTCGGCAAGTCCTCCGTGACCGCGAACCTCGCTGCCGCCATGGCCGATTCGGGTCTGCGTGTGGGTGTGGTCGACGCCGACATCTACGGCTTCTCGATCCCGCGGATGCTCGGGGTGGAGCACCGGCCCACGCAGGTCGATGACATGATCATGCCGCCGCTGGCGCACGACGTGAAGGTCATCTCGATCGGCATGTTCGTCCCCGGCAACCAGCCGGTCGTGTGGCGTGGCCCGATGCTGCACCGGGCGCTGCAGCAGTTCCTCGCCGACGTGT
Source organism: uncultured Actinomycetaceae bacterium (assembly GCA_964615555.1). Lineage (GTDB taxonomy): Bacteria > Actinomycetota > Actinomycetes > Actinomycetales > Actinomycetaceae > JAAZBW01. Next base: position 535 of record CAZTOM010000567.1, on the reverse strand, counting down.
TCTGGGGTGACCTCGACGTCCTCCTCCTCGACCTGCCGCCGGGCACCGGTGACGTCGCGATCTCGATCGCCCAGCTCATCCCGACGGCTGAGATCCTCGTCGTGACCACCCCGCAGCAGGCCGCGGCCGAGGTCGCCGAGCGGGCCGGCTCGATCGCGCTGCAGACCCACCAGCGCATCGTCGGTGTCGTGGAGAACATGTCGTGGCTGGAGCTGCCGGACGGCACCCGCCAGGAACTGTTCGGCAGCGGCGGCGGCCAGCAGGTGGCTGAGTCGTTGACCCGGTCCATCGGTGCCGAGGTGCCGCTGCTCGGGCAGATCCCGCTCGACGTCACGCTGCGGGAGGGCTCGGACACCGGCACGCCCGTCGTCCTCGGCCACCCCACCTCCCCCGCTGCGGTGGCGCTGCGCGGCATCGCCAAGGGTCTGTCCACCCGCGCTCGTGGCCTGGCCGGCCGCAGCCTCGGGCTGACCCCCGCCGGCCGCTGACGCACGGCGGTCCCCCGCCAACAACGTGGTGCCGTCCGCGTCACCTA
>CAZTOM010000566.1:0-1005 GCA_964615555.1 uncultured Actinomycetaceae bacterium | reverse complement strand
CTCGATGCCCCCATCGAGATCCCGGAGGAGTACCAGCTCCTTTCCATCCAGCTCAGCCCCGAACGGGTGGTGGGCTCCCGCCTCGCGGCAGGCGACCACGTAGGCGTGTTCGTCTCCCTCACCCGGATCGAGGAGGTGGTCCGCACGCAGCCGGACGGCACCGACCGGATCGAGGAGCGCGATATCCCGCTCACCCAGACGATCGCCCACCAGGTGCTCGTGGCCCGCGTGCAGGGTGTGCCCGCCGCTCCCTCAGATTCCGCCACCGCGGATCCCTCGCGGGAGACCAGCCTGCCCGGCCAGGACGTGATCGTGACCCTCGCGGTGGACACGCCTCTCGCGGAGCGGATCGTGTGGGCCAAGGAGTACGGCTTCATCTGGCTCTCGCAGCAGCAGCCCACCACGGACACGGACGGCAGCGAGCTCACCCACGCAGGGAACATGTACGAATGATCCAGGTCCTCCTCCTCTCCTCCGACGCCTCCCTCGCCTCCCGCCTCCGCGATGCGATCGGCGAGTCCTTCGCCCAGGCCTCCCCGCAGGAACTGCCGCTCACAGCGGAGGAGCTCGCGGGCCTGATCGATACCGGCTCCAGCCCGGACATCCTGCTGGTGGACTCCACCCACTCGGACCAGGCCGCCCTCGAACTGGCCGAGGACCTGGGTGCCCGCACCTCCATCCAGGTGAGCCTGGTGAGCGCCCAGGCCGAGGAAATCGCCTACCCGGCGCTCCGCGTGGGGGTGCGTGACGTACTCCAGCCGTGGGCCAGCCCGGAGGAGATCCGCGCCGCCCTGGACCGCACCGCCGAGTCCGTGATGCGCGCCCGCGCCCTCGCCTCCTACCCCCAGGCCACCCAGGTCCCCGATTCCGCCCCGGAGTCCCGCGGCCGCGTGGTCACCGTCACCTCCCCCAAGGGCGGGGTGGGCAAGACCACCGTCTCCACCAACCTGGCCGTGGGGCTCGCCCAGAAGCACCCCCAGCAGGTGGTCCTCGTGGATGCGGACG
>CAZTOM010000565.1:0-1005 GCA_964615555.1 uncultured Actinomycetaceae bacterium | reverse complement strand
TGTGGTTCCCCCCGAATCGTGGAGGGTTCGGTTATGCGGCTTCCCCGGCGGGGACCGCTGTGCTGGTCTCGTAGTTGATGGGGCTGAGCATTCCGATGGTGGAGTGTCGGCGGTCGTGGTTGTAGAACCCGTAGCACCAGTCCAGCACGATGGCCCGGGCCTGGTCGATGGTAGCGAAGTCGTGCCGGGAGAGGACTTCCCACTCCAGGGAGGAGAAGAACGCCTCAGCGGCGGCATTGTCGAAACATGATCAGACCCGGCCCATGGACTGGCGGATCCCCTGCTGCCGGCACAACTTCGTGAAGTCGTGCGCGGTGTAGGTCGAGCCCCTGTCGGTGTGGAAGATGACCCGCTCGGACTCCACCTCCCGCCAGATCGTCTCCTTCCCACCCCGGGTGGTCACCGCCATCCGGATCGCCGCACACGCCAGCTCCGCGTCGGGGTGCCGCGACGTCGCCGCCCCGAGGAGACGCCGGGAGTACAGATCGATCACGGTGGCCAGGTACAGCTTCCCCGCCGCGGTGGGGATCTCGGTGATGTCGCCCACCCACTTAGCATTGGGCCGCGGCGCGGTGAAGTCCCGCTTGAGGAGGTCCGGGAAGGGGCGTTTCGTCTTGTCCTGCCTCGTCAACCCGCTACGGCGTCTGATCTGGCGGGCCACCAGACCCTGGCGGCGCATCGACTCCGCCACCGTCTTCTCACTGACCCTCCACCCGTCATCCCGCAGGTCCTCGTGCAGGCGGGGGGACCCATGCCGGCCCTGCGCCTTCCGGAACGCAACCGCCACCGCCTGGTCCAGGGTCTCCCGGCGCCGGTCCCTGGTGGTGAACAACCCCGAGACGGCACTGGGACCGGCGGCCCGGGTGATCCATTTGTAGAACCACGCCAGCGACACCCCGAGCAGGGCACACGTCCTCGTGTGTGGCACCCGGTAGCTGGTCCTCTGGTCAGCGATGAAGCGTGCCACGCTCACTTCGTCGCCTCCTTCACCCACAGGACCACGGA
>CAZTOM010000564.1:0-1009 GCA_964615555.1 uncultured Actinomycetaceae bacterium | reverse complement strand
CGCCGGGCATTTCTTCCCGCACGACCCGGAAGGACTTTTCCGCTTCCTCGCCCAGTTCCATGGCAATAGTCTGGGAGCCGACGGCCATGGGGATTTGATAGGTGGAGGCGATTTCCGCCAATTGGCGATTAATCTCCAGGGCAAATTCTCCCCCGCCGGTCATGGCGTTGATCATTAACGGGTACGCGACTTTTTTGCCCAAAAATTCCGTGGATGTATCAATTTCGTCCACGGCCAATAAAGGCATCGCATTATGTTCGATATAAATATCGGAAAACAGCGGATTGCCTTCGTGACCGGTACGCAGGTAATTCTCTAAATGCTCTTTTTTTCTTGCAGCTCTCATTTTTCCACCCCTTGTCTTTATGTAGTATACCCCATGAGTGGAAACATTGAAATATGTAGAGGAAGGCCCATTTTCATGGGCCTGATTCTATTTTCCCTGTACTTTCGCTTCCTGTTCCTGTCGGACCGCTTCCCGCACATTGTCCCTTGCCTGGGACAGCATGAGGCGGATACGGTTAACCTGATTTACTTCCGAAGCCCCCGGATCATAGTCGATGGGAATAATGTTCGCCTTGGGATATTCGCTGCGAATTGCTTTGATAACCCCTTTTCCGGTGATATGGTTGGGCAGACAGCCAAAGGGCTGGACACAGACGATGTTTTCGGCACCCATGTGGATCAGCTCCACCATCTCGGCGGTTAACAGCCATCCTTACCCATATTGATTCCCCAGGGTAACAAATTCCTGGGCGTAATTTTCCAGTTCCTCGACTCGCAACGGAGCGTCAAAGCGACTGGCATGCAATGCATCGCGAATGATGCTGCGGTAATGTTCAATATAGCGAATGCCCAAATCCGCGGCAATTTTCGCGCCATAACCCTTGGACAGCAATCGCCATTTATGGGTGGCGTTGCGGAAACTGTACAGGAAGAAATCCGTCAGATCCGGAACAAGGACCTCGGCGCCTTCTTCTTCCAGGGTACGCTGCAGATGATTGTTGGC
>CAZTOM010000563.1:0-1010 GCA_964615555.1 uncultured Actinomycetaceae bacterium | reverse complement strand
GGCCGATGCGGTGGCCGGAGCGGGCGGTCCGTTGGGCTCTGCTCCCGGTGCACATCGACCGACGCCTGCGTGCTTGGACTTCGCAGGCGAGGGATCTCGCCCTGGACTGGGCCGGGCGATGCGGCCCGCCGGACGTGGTGCATGCCCATGACTTCACCACGCTTGAACTCGCCGCCGACCTCGCCGACCGGTGGGGGGTGCCCTTCGTCTACGACACCCATGAATACTGGCGCGGCCGTCCCGTCGAGGGTCGACCGGCTCCCCTGAGGGCGCGGCGGGAACGTCGCGTCGAGGACGAGGTGGCAGCGCGCGCGGCCGGTGTCATTACCGTCGGTGACGGCATCGCCGACGCCCTGCGGGGCGACCACCCCCAGTGGCCGACGATCTCCGTGGTCCGCAACACGTTCCCCCTCGTACCCCAGGAAGAGGCGACCGAAGCGCCGTTGTCAGCCCCGCAGGGTGCGGTGTATGCAGGGCGCTTGGCCCGGGATCGGGAGTTGGAGACGATCGCGGTCGCGAGTCATCGGACCGAGGTCCCGATCACACTCCTCGGCCCGGCTGACGAGGCGTGGCTCAGCGAATTCGACCCCGGGCGGTGCACGGTGCGACCCGCACTCCCGATCGCCGAGGTCGATGCGGTGCTGCGCCGGAACGGACTCGCCTTGATCACCCACTCCGACGCCTGGACCAACCACCGGCTCGCTCTGCCGAACAAACTCTTCCACGCCCTCAGTCTCGGAATCCCGGTCGTCGCGACGGATGTGGGGGAGTTGGGAGCCACGGTTCGACACCTGGGTTGCGGCGTGCTCTATCCACCCGGTGACGCCGTCGCTCTGGCAGATGCCATCGACGCTGTCTGCGAGGACTATCCGAGTTATCTGGCCCGTGCTCAACAGGCTCGATCGGAGGCCGACTGGACGCGTGACAAGGAAGTTCTCCTGGACGTTTATGCTGGGGTGCTGCACGAGCAGCAGCGCCACCCCCAGCAGGTGAGCCATCCGGAAAGTGAC
>CAZTOM010000562.1:0-1010 GCA_964615555.1 uncultured Actinomycetaceae bacterium | reverse complement strand
GTGCGGGCGCGGGAGCGCGGGCTCGGTGCGGGCGCGGGGCGGTGGGCTTGGTGCGGGTGTTGCGAACGGCTCGGTGCGGGCGCCGAGGGGGCTCCCGCCTCAGAGGCCCACGCCGAGGCGGACGCCCTCGGCGGCAATGGGGAGCGGGAGGACCTTCCATCCGTGCCGGACCAGCGCGGCGGTGAGGGCCTCGTCCGGGCGGGCGAAGGCCAGCACGGTGGGGCCGGCACCGGAGAGCGCGGCCGCCACGCCGCGGGAGCGCAGCGATGCCACGAGCTCAAGGGACTCCCCCATCACCTCGGCGCGGTAGGGCTGGTGGAGGGCGTCGTCGGTGGCGGTGAAGAGGAGATCCGGATCGCCAGTGCGCAGGGCCTCCACCATGAGGGCGGAGCGCTGGAGGTTGAAGACGGCGTCGGCGTGGGGGATGGTCCGCGGCAGGGCGGCGCGGGCCCCGGAGGTGGAGGCCGTGGTGGGTGGGATGAGGGCCACGGGCTGGACGCTCTCGGAGACCTGGAGGCGCAGGGCGCGCGCCCGGCCGTCCTCCATCCACGCGAGGGTGGCGCCGCCGAACAGTGCGGGGGCGGCGTTGTCCGGGTGACCCTCGAGGTCGGTGGCGAGCTGGAGGATGGTGGGCTCGTCCAGGGCGTCCGGCTCGGAGACGAGCTCGCGGGCGGCCACGAGGCCCACCACTGCCGCGGCGGCCGAAGAGCCGAGCCCGCGAGCGTGTGGGATCGAGTTGTGGCACACGAGGTCGATGCCGATCTGGGGGGCGTCCACATACTCGAGGCCGATCCGGATCGCGCGGACCACCAGGTGGTCCTCCCCCAGCCCCACGGTCTCCGCGCCCTCGCCGCGCACCACCACGCGGGACTCACCCGCTACGGCGCGCACGATCACGCGGTCGCGGAGGTCCAGGGCGAGCCCGAGGGAGTCGAAGCCCGCGCCCAGGTTGGCCGAGGTGGCCGGGACCGTGAGCGAGACCCGGTCCGCAACGATCCTGCTCATCTCAC
>CAZTOM010000561.1:0-1011 GCA_964615555.1 uncultured Actinomycetaceae bacterium | reverse complement strand
AGTCCGCGCCCCAGTACCCGTCCTGGTAGCCGCCGGACTCCCCGCTCTCCCCGGCCTCCCCCTCCGCCAGCGCCTCCCGGACCGCCCGGTAGGCGACCGAGGCGCCGTAGCCCTTGCGCGCCAGCATTCCCGCGATCCGACGCTCCCGCACCTGGCGTTCGAGCCCTGCGGTGGCCGCCGCCCGCTTGCGTGCGAGCCGTAGCGCCGTCTCGTACTCCTCCTCGTCCCCGACGGCGGAGACCGCCTCCTCCACCACGTCCCGTTCGACCCCGCGTCGCCTGAGTTCCGCGGCGAGGCCGCGCCGCGAGAGCCCGCGCGACTCGCGCTGGGTGCGCACGAGGGACTCCGCGAAGGCGGCGTCGTCCACGAGGCCCACCTCGGTGAAGCGGTCGAGCACCCGCTCGGCCACGTCCTCCCCCACGCCCTTAGCGAGCACCTTCTCCCGCAGCTGCTCCCGGGAGCGGGCCATCATGGAGAGCTGGCGCAGGACCACGTCCCGCGCCACCCGCTCCTGGTCCTCCTTCGATGCGGGAGGTCCCGCCGGCTCACCGGCGGGACCCTCGCTGGACCTCCTGGGGGCCATCAGAACCCGTCGGGCACCCGGGCGGCGCCCTTCGAGGCGGCTGCGGCGTCACGGGCCACGCGCTCGGCCTCCGCGGCCACGTCCTCCCCGCCCGCCTTGGTTGCCGCGAGCTCGGCGGCGCGGCGCGCGGCCGCCTCCGGCCCAACCCCAAGCTTGTCCAGGATCTTCTTCTCGATCTCCTCGGCAAGTGCCGGGTTGTCCTTCAGGAACTGGCGGACGTTCTCCTTGCCCTGGCCGAGCTGGTCGCCCTCGTAGGTGTACCAGGAGCCGGACTTGCGCACGATCCCGTTGTCCACGCCGAGGTCGATCAGGCCGCCCTCCCGGGAGATACCCTCCCCATAGATGATGTCGAACTCCGCCTGCTTGAAGGGCGGGGCCATCTTGTTCTTGACCACCTTCACGCGGGTGCGGTTACCCACGGACTCGGT
>CAZTOM010000560.1:0-1012 GCA_964615555.1 uncultured Actinomycetaceae bacterium | reverse complement strand
GGGCCCGGTGCCCTCGGAGGGTGGCGCGGGCCCCTCCTCTGGCGGGTCCGTGGGCTCCACGGGCGGCGGAGGTGTGGTGGTGGGCTCCGGCTCTGGCTCCGGCTCGGGTGCCGCGGTCACCGTGACGGTGCGGGTGACCCGTGCGGTGGCGCCATCGGAGTCGGTCACCTCGTAGATGAGCGTGTAGGTGCCCGGGGTGTTGAGGTCGAGGCGGTCGAGGCCCTGGATCTCGATGCTGCTGGTGATGTCCTCGTCCTCAGGATCCGAGGCCACCACGCCAGCGCGGGGGTTCCACTCGCTGCCCTCTTCGATGGTCACATCGTTCGCGCCGGTGATGACGGGCGGCTCGTTCGGGGGACCGGTGGAGATGTAGAGGGTGACGAGCTGGTCCACCGGCACCTTCCGGGGGGAGGGATCGGTGCGCGTCACGTAGCCCTCGGGCTGGTCCGCGCTCTCCTCCTCCTCTATGGTGAACTGGAGTTGGAGCACCTCGGTGAGGTGGTTCTCGGCATCCACCTGGGCCATGCCCGTGAGGTCGTCGAGCTGCACATCCCCGGTGCCGACCACCACCACAACCTCGCTGCCCTCAGCAGCCTCCTCGCCGATCGCGGGCTTGGTCTCGCCCACGCGGTCCTTCTCCACCCCGGGAAGGTCCGCGGTCTCCGGGATCCCGAACACGAATCCCTCGGCCTCCAGCCGGTCCTTGGCCTGGGCGGTGGTGAGGCCGGAGACGTCCGGGATCACCTTCATGTCCGGGCCGCCGGAGAAGTAGACCGTGATCTCGGTGCCGAGGTCCACCATCTCCCCCTCGGGTGGATCGGAGCGGGTGGCCCCGCCCTGGTCCACCTCGGTGGAGGATTCGAAGCCGCCGTCCACGAACACCAGTTGGGCGGCCTCGATCGCGTTCGCGGCCTCGGCCTGGGAGAGGCCCAGCACCGTGGGTACCGCAACCTGGGAGGGCTCGGGCTCCCGCTGGTTCATCAGGGCCCACACGCCGGCGCCGAGGGCGGCA
>CAZTOM010000559.1:0-1013 GCA_964615555.1 uncultured Actinomycetaceae bacterium | reverse complement strand
TAAAAGGTTATGGAGACATCCGGCGGCGTCATCCCCGCCAGCACACCGATCTGCAGGGGTTCCATCCGGCCTTCATCAATATAGACTTTCCCCCGGGACATCCCCATATTCGGCTTAATCAGGGTGAGGTGCATGAAAGCGCCTGCCTTTCTTTCTCCGTATTTCTTTGCGGGAAATATGGCTGAGTAAAAAATGGATAAACGTGTTCACCGGGGTTCGGGCCGCCGGATTGCGCAGCCAGCGGAGAAAGGTGTTCCAGGGGGCATAAAACCGCTCCCGCACCGCCGCCACTTCCCCGCTGAGGACCCGGGCCGAGGCTTTTTTCGGCTCAAAGACCATCTCTCCGTATCGATAGGCGGGATCCAGCCACCAGGACCGGTGGCGGATGCGGTCCTGTCGGAGCAGTCGCCGATACAGTCCCGTGCCGGGCATCGGCTGAAGGGGATTAAAATTGACCACGGTTATGCCTAAATTTCTTGCAAAAGCCTCCACTTCCTTCACCCGGTCCGCGGTGTCCTCGTCATAGCCGAATACGAAGGTGGCATAGAGCAGCATACCGTTGGCATGCACCCGTTTTGCCACCCGGGTCAGGTCGGATTTTACATTTTGTCTTTTATGCATTTCCTCCAGGGCATCCTGATGCAGAGATTCAAAACCCATAAGCAGCAATACGCAGCCGGAATCCTTCGCCTGCCGCAGCAGGATTTCATCTTCCGTTACATCCACGGACACCTGGGCTGCCCAGCGTTTTTTATATTTCTTTAAGAGTTCCGCCAGCCGGATGAAATAGTTCCGATCGGAAAATAAATTGTCGTCCACAAAAAACAGCAGTCTGTGGGGCGAGCGGGCGATTTCCTGTTCCACCAGGGCCAGGGGCTTTCTGCGGACCCGCCCGGGATACAGTACCTTCACACTGCAAAAATCACAATGGTGGGGACAGCCCCGGGAGGTTTCCATCAGCCCCATGGGCAGATACCCTTCCCGCAAAGCCGGCTGGTCCGTGTCCAAGGAAA
>CAZTOM010000558.1:0-1014 GCA_964615555.1 uncultured Actinomycetaceae bacterium | reverse complement strand
CCCGCGTCGCCGCCGGCCCGTGCGTGGTCTCCCGCTCCGCCCGGGAGGACGGCGTCGTTCTCGGAGAGTACCGAGCGGTGGGGTGAGGTGGTGGCGGCCGGATGGGCGTCGTCGTCGTGGGAGGAACGGCGGCGGGTGACGGTACCGGCGTACCCGGCGGCCGTGACCGCGCCCTCGAGTTCTTGGTTGGTGTGGTCCTCGGTGAGCGTGAGTTTGGCGCGCTCGGTGGCGAGGTTGACCACGGCGGTGACCCCCGGCATCTTGTTCAGCCGCCGCTCCACGTGCCCCACGCAGGAGGCGCAGGTCATGCCCTCGATCTGCATGTCCACCTGCGCGAGCACGGGGGGTTCGCTGGGGGTGGGGTGGCCGTCGGGCACGCCGGGGCCTGCCGGGTGGGGGCGGTTGCGGTGGGTGGCGCCGGGGGTGTGGGTCACCGCTTCTCGACCCCCACCAGGGTGTAGCCGGCCTCGTCGATGACCTCGCGGAGCTTGTCCTCGGAGACCTCGCTGTTGAGGGTGATGACCACGTGCGAGGTCCCCTCCGGGTGGAGGGTGGTCATGATCTCGTGGACCTCGTCCATGGCGGACAGGGCGTTGTCCACATGGTTGACGCAGTTGCTGCAGGTCATACCGTCGATCGAGAGGCGGAGGGACTGCATTCCATTCATGGTGTTCTCCTTGTGGTGGTGCCTACTTGGTGGTGTGTGCGAGTGGGGTGGCGGTCAGGACTTCCAGAGGCGCGCGATCGCGTCCGTGGCTTCCTTGATCTTGGCGGCGCCCTCCTCCTCGGAGGACTGGGCGGCGCCCACCACGCAGTGGCCGAGGTGGTCCTCGATGAGGCCGAGGGAGACGGCCTGGAGGGCCTTCGTGACGGCGGAGACCTGGGTGAGGATGTCGATGCAGTAGACGTCTTCCGAGATCATCCGCTCGATTCCGCGTACCTGGCCCTCGATGCGGCGCATGCGCTTGAGGTAGGCCTCGCGGTCCTTGGTGTAGCCGTGCGGACCCTGCGGGG
>CAZTOM010000557.1:0-1019 GCA_964615555.1 uncultured Actinomycetaceae bacterium | reverse complement strand
GTCAAGACGGCACCTAAGATATACGAGATCAAATAGCTGTCGGGGCTTAATCCGAACATTCCGCCAATCCGACTTTCCAGTCCCAGTCCGATGGGCGCATGGAGAAAATAACTGGTGATGATAAAGGTATAGAACATCCCCGGGATCAATCCGATAAAGTAGTTCTTGGTGCGGATATGCAAATAAATCGCAATCATCGCCAGGGCAAAAATGGCAATGGTTTGGTTTGTCCAGGCAAAATACCGCCACAAAATGTTAAAGCCTGCCGGATTGATCTTGGCAATGACTAAAATAACAATCGCCGGGATAAACAAAGCCGCAGACAGCATCACGCGGTTTTTCGGGATGCGCTGGCTGATATTAAACTGTTCCGCCACCATTAATCGCAGGGAACGGAACGCCGTATCCCCGGAAGTGATGGGCAATACGATCACCCCGATAATAGCAAATATAGCTCCGATTTGTCCCAGGAACTGACGGGAAATATTTCCCACCATCAAAGTGGCGGCCGTATCCTGGGCTGTGCCCATATTGAACAGGATCATGGCACCGCCGGCCCAGCACATGGCAATGAAACCTTCCACCAGCATCATGTTGTAGAAAGTCATGCGACCTTCTTTTTCGTTTCTTACTGTCCGGGCAATCAGGCAGGACTGGCTGCCGTGAAATCCCGAGAGAATTCCGCAGGCTACGGTAATGAAGAAAATCGGAATAAAGGGCAGACCGCCGGGATGGCTACCCAGCAGCGGGGCTTCATTGATATTGATCAGATGCGTGCCGCCATCCATCAAAATTCCGATGAAAATTCCCACTGCGGAAAGAATCAGGAATGCTCCGAAAATCGGATATACGCGGCCGATGATTGCGTCAATGGGAAATAATGTTGCCACGATATAATACAGGAAAATAGCTCCATATACGATCCATACAACCGGGTTGGTCGCTACGGCATCGAGACCCAAAATTTCTTTTACAATTAAGTCTCCGGGCGTATAAACAAAAACAACCCCCACCAGGAG
>CAZTOM010000556.1:0-1019 GCA_964615555.1 uncultured Actinomycetaceae bacterium | reverse complement strand
CCAACGCCGTCGCCCTCAACAGCGCCTCGTTCAACGCCGGCCGACTCATCGGCCCCGGCGTCGCCGGTCTGGCGATCGCCCAGTGGGGGACCGGGATGGCCTTCCTCCTCAACGCGATCTCCTTCCTCGCGGTCATCTCGTCCCTGGCCATGCTGCGGCCCGGTGAGATGCGGCCCACGCCGCTCGTGCGCGGCAGCGGCGCGATCCGGGAGGGCTTCGCCTACGTCAGGCGTCGCCCGGACATCCAGCTGGTCCTCCTGCTCGTCTTCGTGTTCGGGACCTTCGGGATGAACTTCCAGATCACCAACGCCCTGATGGCCACGACCGTGTTCGGCAAGGGCCCGACCGAGTTCGGGCTGCTCGGCTCCATCGTCGCGATCGGCTCCCTGACCGGAGCCCTGATGTCGGCCCGGCGCGGCACCGCCCGACTGCGGACCCTGCTGCTCGCCCTGACCGGCTTCACCGTCAGCGCGACCGTCTCGGCGCTCGCCCCCTCCTACTGGACGTTCGCGATCACCCTCGTCCTGCTCGGGTTCACCGCGCTGACGGCCATCACGACCGCCAACGCCATGGTCCAGACCCGGGTCGACCCCCTCGTGCGCGGCCGGGTCATGGCCCTCTACATGGCGATCTTCATGGGCGGAACCCCCGCCGGAGCGCCGATCCTCGGCTGGATCGGGGACACCTTCGGGGCCCGGTGGACGATCGCTGTCGGACCGATCGCCGTCGGCCTGGCCCTGGTCGGTGTCGCGATCTACCTGATGAAGAGCGAGAATGTCCGGGTGAGCTTCGAGACCCAGCGCCGACCCCGGCTGCTCATCGACACCGAACCGGTCACCGCACCCGTCAGCGAGCCGGCAGTGCAGGGGGTCCGATGAACGCCCGCACCCGCCGCAACCTCACCCTCGGCGTGCTCGCAGTTGTCGTCCTCATCGCTCTCGTGGCAGCGTTGGCCTGATGGTGTGCTCAAACTGTGGGTATGCGCTCGGCCCGGACGATCAGTTCTGCGGCGGTTGCGG
>CAZTOM010000555.1:0-1019 GCA_964615555.1 uncultured Actinomycetaceae bacterium | reverse complement strand
ACTCGACGTAACGACAGGCGACTGCGCACGAAGGACACATGGGTGCGCAACGGTGCACGTTGGCAAATCACCCAGGTCCGTGACGACGGCTCGCTCACCGTACGTGCCACCGGGCGTCGTTTTGGGGGCGCGATCGTGCTGCCTGCCGCGTACGTGTCTGAGCATGTTGATCTTGGCTACGCCGTCACGGCACACCGGGCGCAAGGCATCACGACCGACACCGCGCACACGGTCGTGACCGCGACAACAACGCGGGAGAACTTCTACGTCGCGATGACCCGTGGCCGCAACGCCAACCACGCTTATGTTGCCGTAGATCGACCCGATGATGCTCACAGTCAGCCCCACCCAGGCGATAACGCCGATGCCACTGCCAGGTCCGTACTCTACGGAGTTATGCAACACGTCGGTGCTGAACTCTCCGCCCGCGAAACCATCACGGCGGAGCAGGAACTGTGGGGCTCGATCGCGCAGCTCGCGGCGGAGTACGAGACGATCGCGCAAGCCGCCCAACACAACCGCTGGGCGGCGCTTCTACAAGCGAGTGGCCTCACACCCGAACAGACCGAAGACGTGCTTGCCTCCGATACATACGGTGCACTATCGGCGGAGTTACGACGGGCGGAAGCCAACCACCACGATATTGACCGGCTCCTGCCACGCCTCGTGCAGGCACGCAGCGTCGAGGATGCCGACGACATCGCCTCGGTACTGCATGCCCGACTCGCCAAAGCAACCGTCCGTCCAGCCGGGTCAGGACGCGCCCGCAAACAGCCACGCCTGATCGCAGGACTCATCCCACACGCAGACGGAACCATGAGCCCAGAAATGCGGCAGGCACTCAACGAAAGACACGAGTTGATCGAGAAACGCGCGGATTCACTCGTTGACCAAGCTGTCGATGAAGCAGCCGATTGGGTGCAGCCACTCCTCCCGCAACGACAGAACGAGGACATGATGACTGGTTGGCGTCGCCGTGCGCGAGTGATCGCCGCCTACCGCGACCGACACCAAATCAC
>CAZTOM010000554.1:0-1021 GCA_964615555.1 uncultured Actinomycetaceae bacterium | reverse complement strand
GCTTCTCTCAAAGCGTATGCGAGGTCGCATCGCATGATCCGACAGCTTCAAAGATTCCTGTTGCTCTGGTGGCTCAAGGTGAAAAGCCTTTTGCGCCCCGCGATCTTTGTCTCATTTATCCTGCTCGCACCGATCCTGCTCGGCCTGATCGCCGGATACGGCAACCGCATGAACTACAGCGAGGAGATCCGGGTGATCCTCGTCGACCAGGACAAAAGTGAAGCGTCGGCCGCTTTGATCGACCAGTTGAACCTGCGCGGCTGGGAGGTCTTGCTAAAAGATCAAGAAGACGCCGCCCGCATGCTGGAAATGGGCGATGCCGGTGTCGTGATCACGGTCGGGGAGCGTTTTTCCGGCTTTGTCGACGGTAAGGAAGATGAAGCCGACATCGACATGGTCATGGCCGAACAGTCATTGATGCAGGTCACGGTCAGGCAATCGCTGATGCTCTATGCCGAGAGCCAGAGAACCCTCGGTATGCTGGAGCGAAACATCCACGAGTACTACCGGCGAAACGGCTTGCCGGCCGATACGATTGAAGCCGAACTGGAGCAGTTAATCACCTACTACCGGGCGGAAGAAGGCGCGATGCCGATCGAATACGTGAATCGCCCGGTGCAACCGCCGCGCCGTACCGTCGTCGTCGGTGACTTTACGCTTGAAGTGCTCTATCTCGCCGTACTGGCCGTGATCGCGGCTACTTCGCAGCAGCGAAAGGCCATGCGTCTCCTCTCGATTCCCTATGCAACCACGGTCGATATCATACTCGGGTATACCGTCTGGCTCGTCTTCGGATTTTTGCAGATCGTCCTCTACATCGGTGCGATGTACCTCACCTCGGGCGATCAGGCGATATTCTCGATGCTCTTTCCCGTCTTTACGTATTTCGCGCTCGTTCTCGCCGTCGCTTCGGCACTGAGGCATCTGGAACGAGAGATCGGTCTTTATCTCGGTCTGTTCGTGACCTTCATCCTGGCCGTAATCGGGGGCGTCTTCTTCCCGTTGCCGGGTGTGTTTTTGA
>CAZTOM010000553.1:0-1024 GCA_964615555.1 uncultured Actinomycetaceae bacterium | reverse complement strand
TGGGGCCTAGAGTGGGTGGATGGCTCATCCGCGGGTGCTGAAGCGGGCGAACGGGACGCGGCAGGTGCAGATCTCGTGGGGCAAGACTGCGGGGAAACGGCAGGTCGAGTACGTCGGGTCGGGTCGCACGGACGAGGAGGTCGAGCTCCTGCTGGTGGAGGCCTGGGAGCGTATCAACGCGGGTCAGGGCGTGTTCGACCTGGGTTTGGAGGAGGGGCACCGGGCCGGTGAGCCACTCGAGGAGGTCGGCTCGCGGATGGCGGTGTTGTGGGACGGACTGGAGGCGGCCTACCGGGCGCTCGGCCTGGACGAGGCGGCGAAGGATCGGGTGTTCCGTGATCTGGTGCTTGCCCGGATCATCGAGCCCACCTCGAAACGGGCCGCAATCGAACGTGTGCTCCCGGAGGTGGGGGTGGCCGCGGCGTCCTACCGGACGGTTTCGCGCCGGCTGAAACTGTATTCGGCGGAGGGGTTCCGGGAGGAGATCGCGGCCGCCTGTGCGCGGGCGGCAAGGCTGGGACCTGCGAGTTTGCTCATGTTCGATGTCACGAATTTGTGGTTTGAAACGGATAAAGAGGACGAGTTCCGCATCCCCGGGTACTCGAAAGAGCGCCGGGTGGACCCGATCATCCAGATCGGGCTCCTCACCGACGCCACCGGCATGCCCCTGATGATCTCCGCCTACGAGGGCAACACGGCAGAGACGAAGATGATGATCCCCACCCTCAAGAAGTTCATGGCCACCCACGGCCTGTCCGAGGTGATCATCGTCGCCGATGCCGGGATGATCTCCGAGGCGAACTGGAAGGCGATCGAGGCCGAGGGATTCTCCTTCATCCTCGGACAGCGACTCCCGCACCTGCCCTACGTGATCGAGAAGTGGCAGCGGGACAATCCCGGCACCGACTACGAGGACGGGCAGGTGTGGGCCGCCCGTGAACCCGTGGGGACCGGGAAACACAACCGCGCCGACCACGTCACCTACTACCAGTGGAAATCCGGACGCGCCCGCCGCACCCTGGAC
>CAZTOM010000552.1:0-1025 GCA_964615555.1 uncultured Actinomycetaceae bacterium | reverse complement strand
GGCCTCCTCATCGAGGGCTACGGCCTCTCGGAGTGCTCCCCGATCCTCACCGGCAACCCGGTGAACCCCACCCGCAAGCCCAAGTCGATCGGCATCCCGTTCCCGGACACCCACGTCCGCCTCGTGGACCCGGACAACCCCGGTGAGGACGTCCCCTTCGGCACGCCGGGCGAGATCGTGGCCAAGGGCCCGCAGATCTTCGGCGGCTACCGCAACCCGGAGGACAACGAGTCCGCCTTCCACGATGGCTGGTTCCGCACCGGTGACATCGCCCAGGCGGACGAAGATGGCTTCCTCTCCATCGTGGACCGCATCAAGGAAGTGGTCATCACGGGCGGCTTCAACGTCTACCCCACCGAGGTGGAGGACGCGCTGCGGGGCGAGAACGGCATCCAGGACGTGGCCGTGGTGGGGCTCGTGAACGAGCTCGGCACCGAGGAGGTGGTGGCCGCGGTGGTCACCCGTGAGGGCCTCGTCCCCAACCTCGACGAGGTGCGGCAGGCCGCCAAGGAGAAGCTCGCCTCCTACAAGGTTCCGCGCCGCATCTACCTGGTGGAGGACCTGCCCCGCAACGAGATGGGCAAGGTGCTGCGCCGCGAGGTCCGTACCAAGCTCCAGGAGCAGGACCTTTCCGAGCGCATCTCCTCGCTCGGCCCGGAGATCCGTGAGTGGTTCGCCTCCAAGGGCGAGGACATCCGCACCTGGTTCGACGAGGCCGGCACCGACCTGCGCGAGCGCTACGAGGCCTCCGGCCTGCGCGAGCCGCTCGAGGCCCTCGACGCCGACTTCCGCCAGCGCATCGGCGAGGCGTCCACGCACCTGCGCGAGCGCCTGGAGTCCTTCGACCTGCCCCGTCGCCTCGAGGTGCTGCGCGCCTCCGTCTTCGGCCCCGACGACGACGCTCCCCCCGCGTCCGAGAAGGTGCCTCCCTTCGATGGGGAGGAGGTGTCCGACGACGCCGCCGCCGAGTCCGCGCCGGAGGATATCCGCGCGGCAGGAGGCGATGAGGACACCGGCGAGGACAC
>CAZTOM010000551.1:0-1026 GCA_964615555.1 uncultured Actinomycetaceae bacterium | reverse complement strand
GAGCGGGGATCCCGGCCCATCGGTCAAGGACCCCGAGCTCTACGAGGCCCTCCGCTCCCACTGACCCATGCCCCCAGCCTCCCCCCGCCCCGGCCCACTGACCCCTACCCACATCCCACCGACCCCTACCCAGACCGCCGCCCTGGGCGCCGCGCGCGCCCGCACCCCCCGCCCCGGCCCCTACCGCGCCACCGGCGCGGACCTCCCCTTCGGTGATCTCCTGCCCTGGCACGGCGTCTCCATGGAGGGCTACTTCTGGCGCCTCACGGATCCCGCCACCGGCCGCGTGGTCATCGCTCTGATCGGCGTCAACACCCCCCGCGACGGCGCCCAGTGGGCCACCGTCGGCATCGCCGCCGAACCCGGCGGCCTCCTGCGCACCGCCGTCCTCCCGGCAGCCCGCGCCAACCCCGGCGCCCTCGGCGCGTGGGCGGGCACATCGCCCCTCCCCCGCCGCCTCACCGGACGCCCTCCTGCTCCCCTCTCCGACGACGGCGTCCTCGCCACCGCCAACCGCATCCACTTCGCGCTCGGTGACAGTTCCGTCCGCGTGGAGGTCCGTGATCCCCGCCCGTGGCCGCACGCACTGTTCGGCGGCTCGTCCTACTTCCAGATGGTGCCGGGCCTCAACCAGTACTGGCACCCGTGGCTCCTGGGCGGGCGCGCCTACGGCAGTGTGGTGCTCGCCGGCGAAGAGGTCTCCGTGGACGGGTGGCAGGTGTACGCGGAGAAGAACTGGGGCCGCGGCGGCTTCCCCGAGTCCTGGTGGTGGGGCCAGGCGCAGGGCTTCGCCGAGCCGGAGGCGTGCCTGGCCTTCGCTGGAGGGCGCATCACCGCAGGTCCAGAGCTTTTCGGGCGCCGCTGGGCCACGGAGGTCACCGCGCTCGTGGTCGCCCTGCCAGACGGCCGCGTCATCCGACTCGGCAACCCCGGCACCTCCCCGGTGCGCGCCCACGTCTCACCCGGGAGCTGGAGCTTCCGGGGCCGCTCGCCGCGCTGGGAGATCGAGGTGGACGCCGAGGACCC
>CAZTOM010000550.1:532-1027 GCA_964615555.1 uncultured Actinomycetaceae bacterium | reverse complement strand
CTTGTCGATCTTTCCTTTTCTTCGTTCCACAAAGGCATCCGCCAGGGCTTCGGTGTCTTCATAGGTGGCGGCATCGTAATGGGTGAAACCGCTCAGGTCGGCCCCCACTTCTTCCGCCGCCTTTTTTACCTCTTCCGTATCCCCCAGTACAATTACATTCATCACCTCATCCCGGGCCAGACGGGCCGCCGCGCCCAAAACACGGGGATCAAACCCTTCCGGGAACACAATCGTCGGTTTCGCCTGCTTCACTTTTTCCGTTATCTTTGCAAAAAGATCCATGATTTCCTCCTTTGATAGTGGCTTTGTCTTCAGTATATCACGAATTTCCACGGCCCCCAAAGGCCAATGGCAAACGGGCCAGGCCCCGAAAGGGGTATAATGGGGTAGATACGATCCGGGTACGAAAGCACGATGGAACCGGATCACCCAATGTAGGAGGTACTATGAAAAAAGGCACACAAATCCACGGATTTACCGTTACGGATCTTCGGG
>CAZTOM010000550.1:0-522 GCA_964615555.1 uncultured Actinomycetaceae bacterium | reverse complement strand
TTCCCTCGATCAACAGTACGGTCATTTTACTGGAACACGATGTCACCAAGGCGAAAGCGATGAAAATCTTGAACGAAGATGACAACAAAGCCTTCGGCATCAGTTTTCGCACGCCGCCGAAAAATTCCACCGGCGTGGCCCACATTTTAGAACATTGTGTTTTGTCAGGCTCGGAAAAATATCGTACCAAGGAACCTTTTATGGACCTGATCGGCGGTTCGCTGCAAACTTTCCTGAACGCCATGACTTTTTCCGATAAAACCGTCTATCCCATCGCCAGTCGCAACCCGACGGATTACCATAATTTAATGGATGTCTATCTGGATGCGGTGTTTCATCCGCTGGTGGATAAAAAAGAAGAAATCTTCCGGCAGGAGGGCTGGATCTGTCGCATCGATGAAGAAGGCCTGTCGTACAACGGCGTAGTCTACAACGAGATGCGGGGGGCCATGTCCGATGCGGAAGAGCAAATTATGGATCGCAACAACGCCGAGTTGTTAAAAGACACTATCTATCGCCATA
>CAZTOM010000549.1:0-1030 GCA_964615555.1 uncultured Actinomycetaceae bacterium | reverse complement strand
CGGGAGACCGCTGCGGAGATTCTCGAGACGTCCTTCGCCCAGTTCCAGGCGGACCGGGCCGTCGTGGGTCTGGCGACGACCGCGCGCCGGAACCAGGAGGCTCTGGACGCCTACGCGGAGGCGATGCAGTGCCACCTCGGTGACTTCGCCTCGTATGCATCACTCCGGCACCGGATCAACCGGGCCCAGAAGGAGGGCAGCAAGGCCCGCTCGGCGTCGTTGCGGGCGGCCGCCGAGGTGAGCCTGACCGAGTTGCGGATCGGGGACGTCTTCCGGATCCCGGCCGGACGCCGGGCCGGCTGGGCGGTGGTCGTCGCCCCGGCCCGCAGTTATCGGGGCCAGACGGATCTGCCCACGGTCGTCACCGAGGACCGTCAGGTCCGCCGGCTCACCCTGGTCGACGTGCCCCGGCCGGTCGAGGCAGTCACCTCGATCCGGGTGCCGAGGAACTTCAATCCCAAGAACCCGAAGGCCCGCCGCGACCTGGCCACCTCGCTGCGGATCGCCGTGCCCCACGAGCCGCCGCCGAAGCAGCGCGCGGTCGAGGCAGCCGGGGGAGAGGACGCCCGGATCGAGGAGCTGCGGCGGCAACTCAAGGCCCACCCGTGCCACCAGTGCCCCGACCGTGAGGAGCACGCCCGGTGGGCCGAACGGTGGTGGCGGCTGAAACGGGAGAACACCGCGGTCCAGCGCAAGATCGCCAGCCGAACGACGTCCGTGGCCCGCACCTTCGAACGGATCTGCGACGTCCTGGCCGACCTCGGTTATCTCGATGAGGACGGCACGGCGACCACGGATCTGGGTGAGAAGCTGCGGCGGCTCTACACGGAGAAGGACCTGCTCGCGGCGCAGAGTCTGCGCACCGGGACGTGGGCCCGTCTCGACGTGCCCTCCCTGGCCGCGGTCGTCAGTTCCCTGGTCCACGAGCCGCGCCACGACGATGCCGATCCCGCACCGCGGATGCCGAACGACGAAGTGGCCGAGGCGATCCGGACCATGGACCACCTGTGGCGGGAGATCAACGACCGCG
>CAZTOM010000548.1:0-1036 GCA_964615555.1 uncultured Actinomycetaceae bacterium | reverse complement strand
CCTCCGAATGTCTGAAAAAAGGCCTGCCGATGATTATTCCCTACTATATTCCGGGCCAGGAAGAAGAAAACCTGGATTTTCTCCTGGATGCGGGCCTGGCGGAATATGTGCCGGATCCCCAGCAGATT
Organism: uncultured Actinomycetaceae bacterium; assembly: GCA_964615555.1. GTDB lineage: Bacteria > Actinomycetota > Actinomycetes > Actinomycetales > Actinomycetaceae > JAAZBW01. The sequence continues at coordinate 908 of CAZTOM010000548.1, read as the reverse complement.
AATCGGGCCGTCACGGAATTGGTGGAAGATGCGGAGCGCATGCAGCGCATTGCTGAGAAAATGAAAGACATCACCCATGATTATTCCGTACAAAAGGTGGTCCATCTGGGCGGTGCCCTCATCGACGCCTATGCATAGAAAAATGAGCCTTCCCGAAAGGAAAGGCTCTTTTTGTTTACTCGTATTTTTCCAGGATTTCCACAAACTCCTCCGGATCCTTGGATTCCGGTGACACATGGGTGTCGTTGATTACATAGTGGGGTACGCTTTCGATCTTTTGGATTGAAAAGTTTTGGATGTCCTCCTCCAGCTTCTCTCCATACCGGGGATTGGTTATTGCCTTCTCGACGGCGTCGGACTCCAGGCCCACCTCTTCTGCGATGCGTTCCAATGTGGCCCTGTCCTCGATGTTTTCTCCCAATTCATAATAGGCCCGGGCCAGCCGGGTGACCATTTCCTGTCCCCGTCCTTTTTGTGCAGCGTAATAGGATAACAAATGGGCATTTCTTGTATTGGCCGGGATTGCCCTGTCAGGATGAAAAGGAATCCCGTGGGCCGCGGCCCTCTTCCCGATGCCTTCTTTCATATCCTGTTCCGCCTCTTCTTTTGTCATATCCAGATGCTCTGCCATCCAGGCATAATGGGAACGGCCCTTTTCATACTGAAGATCCGGTGCCAGCACATAGCCGTGATGCACATATTCAATTTCCTTCCCGGTTTTCTTCAGGGCCTGATCCAATGCACAAATACTCACATAACAGTAGGGGCAGACAAAGTCCACCCACACAGCGAATTTCATGATTACCCTCCCTTTCTTTACAGGATAGATACCCGAAAGAGCCGGGCAGGCAAACTACGAGTTGGCTTTCAGATATTTTTTTGTGCCCAGAACAGTTTCTTTTATCTCC
>CAZTOM010000547.1:0-1036 GCA_964615555.1 uncultured Actinomycetaceae bacterium | reverse complement strand
CCCGGGCCAGGTAGTCCTGGCCGACCGGGCTGTCCTCGGTGACGATCCCCGGGGGCGTTGCCCCGTAGAAGCCGATGGCGGAGGCGGAGACGAACGTGGGCACCCCAGCCTCCGCGGCAGCGCGTGCGAGTGCCTGGGTGGGGCCGATCCGGGAGTCCGCCACCCTCCTCTTGTGCCCCGGTGTGAACCACCCGGCGATCGGCGCCCCGGCCAGGTGGACCACCACGTCTACTCCCTCCAGTGCGGAGGTGTCCGCCCGGGCCCCTGCCACGTCGAGTGCCACGGCTCCGGGCACGCGCTCGGCGGAGCGGACGATCGGGACCACCTCGTGGCCGAGCGTGGAGAGCAGGGCCGTGAGCTGGGTGCCGATCAGGCCCCGCGAGCCGGACACGGCGATCCGGCGGGGACCGCCGTTGTGGGTGGCGGCGAACTGCAGGTCATCCAGGAGCTGGGCGTGCCGGTAGCCCACGAACCGGGCCACGGTGGACATGACGGCGCGGCTCGCGAACTCCGGGGAGCGGCGCGGGAGCCAGAACTCGATCTCGTCCCGCACGCGGGTGGTCCCGCCCAGGTCCTCGAACATGCGGCGGTGCTCCCAGCGGCGCATGGGGCCGGAGACCATCCGGGCGGTGTACTCCTCGCCCGGGACCACGGCGGTGTACTCGGTGGTCCAGCGCGCCGCGGGCGGGGGGAGGTGGCGGACCCTCAGGCGCGTACGTCCACCGGGGGTGACCCCCACATCGGGTTCGGCCACCACCTCGGCGGCGAACGGTGCGGTGAGCCGGCGCACGGCGCCCGGCCTGGCGTGCCAGTCGTAGACGAAGCGCCGCTCATGCGGGACTGTCTGATCGAATCGCAGGGCGACCACTGCACCTCCTAGGAACCCGAGTCTCGCACGGCCGCTGCGGGGAGCGGGAGACCTTGTGGGAGCCCGCGCGGAAGGTTCACAGCACCCTCACACGCCGGACGCTCAGCGGAGCCCGTAGTCGATCTGGAGGCCGCCCTGCCAGTCGGTGAAGAGGTGGACCTCCACGGT
>CAZTOM010000546.1:0-1038 GCA_964615555.1 uncultured Actinomycetaceae bacterium | reverse complement strand
GGGTCACCGACCATCGCATCAACCGGACCATTTATAATATGGAAGACTTTCTGGACGGCGATATCGACGAGATGATCGACGCTCTGACCACCAGCGATCGCACCGCGAAATTGGCCGCGGTGGAATAAGGAGGATCCATGAAGATTGTCCTGGTTTCCGCCCTGGCATGGGCACTGGCCCAGCTCATCAAGTTGCTTTTAGCCTGGATTCAAACCAGAAAACTGAATCTCTACGCCATGTTTGCCTCCGGCGGCATGCCCAGTTCCCATACTTCTTTTGTCGTATCCATGGCAACCCAGGTGGGTCTGGTGGAAGGATGGAACTCCACCTACTTTGCCCTGGCTGCCTGCTTTTGTCTGATCGTCATGTACGATGCCGCCGGCGTACGCCATGCCGTCGGTTTACAGGCGCAAAAAATCAACATGCTCATCGATCACTACAACGATGTCCGAGAAGTGGACTCCAAGCGGGTGAAGGAAATCCTGGGTCACACGCCGGTACAGGTGCTGGCCGGGATATTTTTAGGGATCTTTATGGGTTATATCGGCTTTTATTATTTCCACTAAGGAGACGGCATGTTTGAATGGCTCGCAAAACGATTTGTCAAAGGATATCCCCAAACCGATGATCCGGAGGTGCAGCAGCACCTGATCTTTTTTTCATCGGTTCTGGGGATTGTTTTGAATCTTTTTTTGGTCGTAACAAAAATTATCATCGGGACGCTGGTGAATTCCCTGGCGGTAATCTCCGACGGGATCAACAATTTGATGGATACCGCCGGAGCCGTGGTGGCGGCGGTGGGGTCCTATCTGAGCAATCGTCCCGAAGACAAGGAGCATCCCTTCGGCCATGGCCGCTACGAATATCTGGCCAGTTTTATTATTTCGTTCTTCATTATGTTTGTCGGGATCGAACTGTTCCGGCGGGGGGTCGGACTGATTCGATCGCCCCAGATGCTGTCGGTCTCCCCGGTGGCGGTGTTTGCCATGATTCTGTCCATCATGGTGAAAGCCTGGATGGTTCTGTACAACAAATCCA
>CAZTOM010000545.1:0-1039 GCA_964615555.1 uncultured Actinomycetaceae bacterium | reverse complement strand
CCGAGCAGCGGCAGGGTGACCCGCCACAGGGTTCGGGTCGGGGACGCACCGAGGGTGGCGGCGGCCACCTCGTAGCGGGTGCCGGCGGTGCGCAGCGCACCCTCCAGGCTGACCACCAGAAAGGGCAGCGCCACGAAGGTTTGGGCGATGATCACCGCGGTGGTGGAGAACGCGATCCGGAGGCCGAGCAACTCGAAGTACTGCCCGATCAGCCCGAACCGCCCAAAGGCCATCAGCAGGGCCAGACCACCGACCACCGGCGGCAACACCAGCGGCAGCAGCACCAGCGAGCGCACCAGTCGGCGGCCCGGAAACCGGCCCCGGGCCAGCACCAGGGCCATCGGCACCCCGAGCACGATGCACAGCAGGGTGCTGATCGTCGCGGTGCGCAGGGTCAACCACAACGCGTCCCGCGACGCCTCGGAGGTGACCAGCGGCCACCAATTCGCCCAGTCGACCCGGAACATGATCGCCACCAGGGGCAGCAGCACCAGCAGCACCCCGATCGTTGCCGGGACGAGGATCCAGGCGGGCAGGTGTGCCCGTTCGCGGGCGCGCCCCGGCCTGGCCGGACGGGCGCGTTGCGTGGTGGGGCGGTGCATGTCAGGGCCGGTCGAATCCGGCCTCGGCCAGCACCCGTTGGCCCTCCTCGCCGGTGATCAGATCGACCCAGGCTTGGGCCAGTTCGGGCTGCGAGGTGTCGTTGACCACCGCTATCGGGTACTTGTTGACCGCTTCGTCGGCTTCGGGAAAGGGCACCGCGTCGACCTCGGCGCGTCCGATGTCGGTGGTGTAGACCAGGCCGGCGTCGGCTTCCCGGCTGGCAACCTTGCCCAGTACGTCGGTCACCGAGGCCTCCTCGCTGGCCGGGTTCAGGTCCACCCCGGCAGCGTCGACGATTTTCTCGGTGGCGGCACCGCAGGGCACCTGCGGGGCGCAAATCACGGTGATCACGTCGTCCCTGGCGAGGTCGGCGAGACCTTCGATGTGCTTGGGGTTGCCGGGGTTGACCGCGATCACCAGGGTGTTGGTGGCGAAC
>CAZTOM010000544.1:0-1041 GCA_964615555.1 uncultured Actinomycetaceae bacterium | reverse complement strand
GATGCCGCGTTCGCGGGCCAGGGCGTGGTCACGGAGACCCTCAACATGTCCCAGCTACGCGGCTACCGCGTGGGTGGCACCGTGCACGTGATCGTGAACAACCAGATCGGCTTCACCACGGGCCCGGCCTCCTCGCGTTCCTCGCAGTACGCCACGGACATCGTCAAGGGCCTGCAGATCCCGGTGATCCACGTGAACGGGGACGACCCGGAGGCGGTGGCCCGCGCGGCCAAGCTGGCCTTCGAGTACCGCCAGGAGTTCAACAAGGACGTGGTGATCGACATGGTCTGCTACCGCAGGCGCGGCCACAACGAGGGCGATGACCCCTCGATGACGCAGCCCGTGATGTACGGCCTCATCGACGCCAAGCGCACCACCCGCCAGCTCTACTCCGAGGCCCTCGTGGGCCGCGGTGACATCACCAAGGAGCAGGCGGAGGAGGCCATCAACTCCTTCCGCGGCCAGCTCGAGAAGGCCTTCTCTGACGAGGACCGCACGGCCCCCGTCAAGGACGAGGGCCCCGAGGTGGAGACCGTGGCCGGCCTCGAGGTCCCGGCCTCCCAGCAGGAGGACGCCGGCGTGCTCCTCGGCTGGACCAGCGCCGTGGACGCCGCGATGCTGGCCCGCGTGGGCGAGGCCTACGCGCACGCCCCGGAGGGCTTCACCGTCCACCCCAAGCTGGAGCAGCTGTGCGAGCGGCGCGCCAAGATGTCCCGCGAGGGCGCCATCGACTGGGGCTTCGGCGAGGTGCTCGCGTTCGGCACCCTCCTCATGGAGGGCGTACCGGTCCGCATGTCCGGCCAGGACTCCCGCCGCGGCACATTCGTCCAGCGCCACGCCACGTTCCACGACATCACGAACGGTGCCGAGTGGACCCCGCTGCGCTACCTCACCGAGGACCAGGCGAAGTTCCATATCTACGACTCCCCGCTCTCCGAGTACTCCGTGCTCGCCTTCGAGTACGGCTACTCCGTCGAGCGCCCGGACGCGCTCGTGCTGTGGGAGGCCCAGTTCGGTGACTTCGTCACCGGCGCCCAGACG
>CAZTOM010000543.1:0-1042 GCA_964615555.1 uncultured Actinomycetaceae bacterium | reverse complement strand
GCCGAATCCACGCCATCCCACGATCCTAGAAGCCCTCGATTAGTGCCTAAACCAGGCACCAACCAGACACAAAACCCCAGGTCAGAACGGGTCACAACCTCCAGAACCCAACATCGTGACCTAACTCAGGTCTCAGCGCGGCGACAAACGCGGAGCAGTTGCCGCGAGCCACGCTTCCAGGCTCAGTCCTGACCCAACCGCCATCTGGTGCTCGGACGGCGCGATAGGGAGAGCGACACCTGCTGCCGCCGTAATGATCGCCTGAATGAATAGTCGCCTCTTCATGGTATGGAACCTTCCTCGATTGCGTTGCCCACGTCGGCTGGCGCAGATTGCACCAAGGAGTCGAAGAGTCCCGGGCAGGAGCTCTCGCTCCATCCATGACTGGACGTCTCAACAAGAACTCGGTCGGATGCGACCCTCATGGAAATGATGTCGGCACTAGAGAGCGCCTCACCCGAGACTAGGAAACCCCGGAACCCCAATTTCAAGCCTTCCTCGGGGCTATCTGCACCTGTCCGATCGGACTTCAGGCATTCGGTCACCTTCTGTGTTTCCCGCGGGGCCAAGGCCCAACTCGGATTCTCCGAGCCCGAGTACAGGTCCGCTGTTACTGCCACACTGAGAACGTCGCCGTCCGAGGTATCCGCACTTGACGTATCCCCGCAAGCGGCCAAGGAACTGGCGACGAGGGACGCCAGGACGACAACGAGCATCCCCTGCACCGTGCTGATGCCCAGACTCTTCATCTCACTGTGGTCCTACTCGACCCGGGACCAAATCGGTACCCACCCCAGCTTGTGTATGGGCCCCGATCACACGTGTACGGTGACGTGATGGCGCGCCCCGAATTGTCGGTGTTCCTCGCGGCGGTGCCTCCGGGCTTATGACACCAGCGGACTGCGCCGTTGACATTCGCGGTCCTGCGCCACCAGTGGTAGTCCCTGTTCGGCCAGATCGCCAATGCGACTTGCAAGTTCGTGCCGGAGCAGGTCATTCGATAACCATCCCTCCCTGCTGCAGCGAAGATGTCCGACGCGGT
>CAZTOM010000542.1:0-1045 GCA_964615555.1 uncultured Actinomycetaceae bacterium | reverse complement strand
CGCCGCCCTCGTACTTGAGCTGGGCCCACACGCCATCCTCCGGAGCCGGGTTGCCCTTGGAGCGGATCGCGATCGAGACGTCCTTGTAGCCACCCAGGTCCGACTCGGTGGAGGAGAGCACCTCGATCTTCCAGCCCTTGGCCTCCGCGTAGCGGGTGTACATGCGCAGCAGATCACCGGCGAACAGGGCCGACTCCTCGCCGCCCTCGCCGGCCTTGATCTCCAGGATCACGTCCGAGGCGTCATCCGGATCGCGCGGAATGAGGAGTTGGCGGAGCTTGTCCGCCGCCTGCTCCTCGCGCTCCGTGAGGCCCGGGAGCTCCGCGGCGAAGTCCTCATCCTCCTCCGCGAGGTCCGTGGCGTCCTGCAGGTCCTGCGCGATCGCCTCCCAGGCGCGGTAGGCGTGGACGAGCCGGCCGAGCTCCGCGTAGCGGCGGCCCACCCTCTTCGCCGCGCGGGCGTCGGTGAGGACCGCGGGGTCGCTCATCTGCTGCTCCACCTCGGTGTACTCGGTGAGCAGGGGCGTCATGGCGGAGAACTCATCGCGCATGGGGCGGGGGTCCTTTGGGGTTGGGGTTGGCGGTGGCTTGGCGGCTGGTGGCGGGCGGTGCGGGCTGGCTGGTAGCGACTGCCGGGCAGCGGGGCCTGGCTGGTAGCGGGAGGCAATCCCTCACGAACGCCGACGGCGCCGGTGGGATCAACTCCCACCGGCGCCGTCAGGAAAGCTACTGGCCGTCGCGCTTGCCGTAGCGCGCCTGGAAGCGGGCCACACGGCCACCGGTGTCCAGGATCTTCTGCTTGCCCGTGTAGAACGGGTGGCAGGCCGAGCACACGTCAGCGTTGATCTTGCCGCTGCGGGCCGTGGAGTACGTGGTGAACGTGTTGCCGCAGGTGCAGGTCACCTCGGTCTGGACGTAGTCAGGGTGGATTCCCTGCTTCATGGGATTCTCCTTGTCATCGGATCGAGATCCGGGTCGCCGCGCGGCGCGGGGCGTGAACCGGAACCGACCGTTCATTCTGCCACCCCTCAGCCCTCGCGGCCAAG
>CAZTOM010000541.1:0-1046 GCA_964615555.1 uncultured Actinomycetaceae bacterium | reverse complement strand
GGCGGCCACCAGGCCCTCGGAGGCGGCGCGGCCCTCGCGCTTCGCGATGCCCTTCAGGCCCTTGACGCGGATGATCTCGAGCGCCTTCTCGGCGTCGCCGTCGGCCTCGTCCAGCGCCCTCTTCACGTCCATCATGCCCGCGCCGGTCTTCTCGCGCAGGTCCCGGATGTCAGCGGCGGTGTAGTTCGCCATCGTGTTCCTTCCGTGTAGCTCTGTAGGTCACTTGGTGTCGGTCTCGGTGGCCGTCTCGGCCTCCTCGGCGGAGGGGGCGGAGTCGGCGGAGGCGGGCGAGTCAGCGGACTCCGGAGAATCAGCGGACTCCGGCGAGTCAGCAGACTCCGGGGAATCAGCGGATTCCTCGGCGGGGGCCGCCACCGGCTCGGTGGCCTCCTCCACAGCCTCTGCCTGCTCCACCGCGGCCGCAACAGCGGACGGGGCGGGAGTGGACTCGGCGCCGGCAGCCTCGGCTGCGGCAGCGGCCTCGGCCGCCTCAGCGTCGGCGGTGGCGGGTGCCTGGGCGGCAGCCTGCGCCATGTCCGCGGCCTGGGCCACGGGCTCCGTCTCGGCGGGCTCGGCCACGGGGGCTGCACCGGCCGCGGGAGCGTCGGATGCCGGAGCAGCCTGGGCGGCATCGTGGGCCTCGAGGAGCTCGCGCTCCCACTCGGCCAGCGGCTCCTCGGCGGTGGCCTCCTCGCCGGTGCGGCGGGTGTGGCGGGCCAGGGTGCCCTCGGCCACGGCGTCCGCGACCACGCGGGTGAGCAGGCCCACCGCGCCGATGGCGTCGTCGTTGCCGGGCACGCCGTAGTCGACCTCCTCCGGGTCGCAGTTCGTGTCCAGGATCGCCACCACGGGGATGCCCAGCTTGCGGGCCTCGGTGATCGCGAGGTGCTCCTTCTTGGTGTCCACCACCCACACGGCGGAGGGGACCTTTGCCATCTCGCGGATACCGCCCAGCGAGCGCTCGAGCTTGTCATGCTCGCGCTGCATCATGAGCAGCTCCTTCTTGGTGTGGCCGGAGCCGGCCACGTCCTCGCAGTCGATCTGCT
>CAZTOM010000540.1:0-1050 GCA_964615555.1 uncultured Actinomycetaceae bacterium | reverse complement strand
CATAGTCTCTGGCAAAATACCCGAAACTTTCGTGGCCGACAATAAAGTCCCGGCGCACCACATCGGAAAACAGTGCCCGGGCTTCTTCATCCAGCGCCGTGAAGGCTTCTTTCTGGGCGGCAAAGTTGGCTTCATAGGTTTCCTGATTCTCAGGATCCGCCTGGATCAGGGCGTCTTTAATCACTTCCATGGACAGGATCGCATTTTTGGGACTGTTCCATGTGTGGGCATCATGGGGACCATGGTAATGGCCATGGTCATCGTCCTCATGCTCATGGGCGTCGTTTTCATGGTCATGCCCATCCTCTTCCTCCTCGTGGGCGTCGTCCTCATGGTGATGGCCATCGGCTTCGTGCTCGTGCCAATCATCCTCATGGTCATGTTCGTCTTCGTCATAATCCATCAGTTCCACATTTTTTGAAGCTTCCACGATAATCAGATCCCGGTTTTCAATCGAACCCAGCAGATCCTCCACCCAATGTTCAAAACCGGCTCCGTTGTAGATAAACACCTGCGCCCGTTCCACCTTGTTCCGATCGGTGGTGGACATTTCCCAGCTGTGGGGGTCGGTCCCGGAGCCCACCAGGGTTTCCACGTCCACCAGCTCGCCTCCGATGCGTTCCGTAAAGTCCGCCATGGGGTAAAAGGAGGCCACCACCCGAAGGCGGTCGCCTGTATCTGTTTGTGTATCCTGTTGACTGCAGCCGATCAATGTCAGGAGCGCAAGCCCCACTACAGCGATAATCTTTCGCATAGATCCTCCTATTCGTAAGGGTCTGCTTCGGTTAATTCCAATTCTCTCCGGAATTTTTCCATAATTTTCTTTTCGATCCGGGAGACGGTCATTTGGGAGATGTTCAATTCTTTTGCGATGGAAACCTGGGTCTTTTTCTCAAAATAGCGATGTTTCAGAATGAGCTTTTCCATTTCGTTGAGGGATTCCATCACCTTTTGCAGAAAATCCACGGTTTCAATCTTGGTAAAGTAGGCGTCTTCCTCGCCGATCAGATCGGAAATCTTGAACAACGCCTTGGCGACGGCCGCCGGATT
>CAZTOM010000539.1:0-1051 GCA_964615555.1 uncultured Actinomycetaceae bacterium | reverse complement strand
ATACACCGTGCGCATGGGGGGTTGCCAATCCTGTCCCATACGATGTCACTCCCAATTGAAATTGCCTCAAATCAAGAAGTATGGCGTTTCTGAAAATGTGGCCAATACCTGTATGGGTTATCACTCTCCGAAAGGCGTGATGATTAAAGGCATTGCCGATCAGTTTGAACCCGGTGACGGTACCATGATTGCCGCTGCATTGGGATCCCAGCTGGCGGATGATTACGGGGTATGGTGCAATTATGGACAAATTGGCCGGGATTTTCGCTACACCTATGAAAACGGAATTCTGAAAGATAAATTGCCGGAAGAGGAGTACAATTCTATTCCCTGGGATTTGCTGGAAAATGGAGACCCGGCATTTCTCGTGGAATTTTACCGTCGCATCGCCATGAAAGAAGGCGAACTGGCGACGCTGGGGGAAGGCGCGATTCCCATGGCGGAAAAGTGGGGGCTGGGCGACGAGTACTTTAACAATCCCGAGGTGGGACTGTTTTCACCGTTAGGATTTCCCCGCCACCACAGTCACGAAGCGGGGGCCCAGGTTGGGGCTCTGATTTCTGTAATGTTCAATCGGGATGCCCAGTCCCATACCCATATGAACCTGATTGGAGCCGGTTTGCCCATTGAAATATTGCGGGAAATCGCCGAGGAAAAATGGGGAACCAAGGATGCCCTGGATCCGCCGGCGGCCTATACGCCCATGAACGAAGGAAAAGCAAATTTCGCCAAATGGTCAATCGGTAGAAACTGTCTTCATGATTCCCTGACCCTTTGCAACTGGATGTGGCCCATGACCGTCTCACCGTCCAAGGAAAGAAATTATCGGGGCGATACCGCCCTGGAAGTGAAATTCTTCAATCATGTCACCGGAGAAACGCTGACGGAAGAGGAATTGGATTTGGCGGGAGACCGGATCTTTACCCTGCATCGGGCCATGACGGTGAAGCAGATGAACACAACGGACATGCGCAACGAACACGATCTGATGACCGACTGGGTGTACGATGCGGACCCGGAGGTGCCCGCCTTTACCGAGGGGACGATTAAA
>CAZTOM010000538.1:0-1051 GCA_964615555.1 uncultured Actinomycetaceae bacterium | reverse complement strand
TCACGGGAGGAGAGGACGTGAGCCGGACACGCGCCGGGCTGCCCACAGTGGCGGCCTTCAGTCTCGTCGTGCCCATGCTCGCGACCCCGGCGATGGCTGCACCGGTGGCCTGATTGGCAATGGGCCAAACTTCCTCCGACAGAAAACGGATCCCGAACTGTGTCCCTAGGGTGTTTAATATCGTTCCTACCAGTAAAGATGCAAATAACCCGTATGCCATCATCCCCAGCACTTCGATACCATAGCGCTGGAAAGACACCTCTATATCTTTGCGCTTCAAAAACGACTTGACTTGTTCCATTGGATTCCTCCGGCATGTATTTAGTCTGAATGTATCACCCGTATCCTTCTCTTGTCAATTATTGCAAGCGGGCCGGGATTCTGCTACCATTAGAAAAGGAAGGTGAATGATATGAGAAACAGAAAAACGATCCTCCGTGTGTTTGCACTCGTAATGGCGTTGATTATGCTGGCGGCGCTGATTCCTATGCTTGCCACCCTTTTCTAATGATCATAACAGATCTTCGCTATGACGGCGGAAAAAATCGATTTATCGTGGATACGGAAGGTCCACGATTTTTTTTAAGTTATGAAACCTATCAGGAATATACACTGCAGAAGGGCATGGACATCACCCCCTATCTCGATGCGTTTCAGGAGGAATCGGATCGGCTGGAGGTGATGGATTATGTGTTTCGGCTGCTGGCCAGAAAGACCGTCAGTTCCCATGAAGTAATCGGAAAACTGAAGCAGCGAAACGTACCGGAAGCCCTCACCCGGGATGTAATACAGTATTTGCTGGAACGAAATTATCTGGATGACACCCGCTACTTGAAAACGGCCGTAAAAGAGCAGATTGAATTCAAAGGATACGGGGCCTGGCGTATTGTTTCCAATCTTCGGCAAAAAGGCTTTGAAAAACAGGAGATTCTTGCGATCTATCACGATCTGACCAATCAGGAGGAAGAAAGTCTCAGGGCCCGGGACTTTGCAGAAAAACGCTGGCCCGGGATTCGGGGAAAAAACCTCACCCATCGCAAAAAGAAGCTGT
>CAZTOM010000537.1:0-1053 GCA_964615555.1 uncultured Actinomycetaceae bacterium | reverse complement strand
GGGCCGCGCCTACAAGTTCCTCATGAACCTGCGCATGGAGGAGGGCCCACTCGGCGAGGAGGAGGCCACCCGCCGCCTGCTCGCCTGGTGGGTGGAGCAGAACGCGTAGGTCTCCCGACGGCGGAACCCACCTCCCGCCGCCGCCGCACCGAACGCCGCGCTCGCCTCCCGCCAGCACCGCGCCAGGGGCTGGTGCTTATGTCCGTCGTTCCCCGACGGCAGCGCCGATCGTGCGGATCCGGCGGAGGAGAAGTGGCGACCGTTCGTGAATCCACCCTGCCGACCTGCGCAAACGCGGCCGTGTAGCCGTTCGGCATCGTGAAGGCTCCGCCGGATTCGCACGATCAGCCAGAAATCGCAATGACTTTCCCTTGCGGAAACGGAAAGTCATCCGCTCCGCTTTCCAACATGGAATCGAACTAATCCGCACCAGACGCCCTCCGCGACGTCCAGTCCACCCGCACCGCTACCGCCGCCCGGCTCAAGACCCCGTGGTGGTACCACCTGGCCATCTCCCTCATCCTTGGGAGCGCCACCCTTCTTCTGGGCGTGGAGTTCGAGGACAGGATCACGTGGTTTGCGATCCTCGCCCTCCTCATCGGAATCGGCCTCGTCACCACCGCCTACCGCATGAAGGCAAAGGCATGGGTGGGCCCCAAGCAGGTGGGCCCGCGCTCCAAGCCCCTCTGGTACCTGTACGCCGGCGCGATGGTGGTCCTGATGGTGATGGCCGCGATCGGCCGATACGTGATGCACGAACCCCTGTACGGCATCGCGGCCGCCGCCTTCGTGTTCGTCTCCTCGCTCGGAGCCCTTCCCGCAATCGACCGCGCGCTCCAAGAAGACATCCGCGCCGGAGAAGCAGGCGGCATCAAGTGACCACCCCCGCATTCAACGAGACCATCCACGCACCCCTACGCCTCCGGATCTGCGCCGCCCTCGCGAGTGTGGACAGCCTCGAGTTCGTCGCCCTCCGCGATGACCTCGACGTGGCCGACTCCGTCCTCTCCAAGCACCTCAAGGTATTGGCGGACGAGGGATTCGTAGCCCTGG
>CAZTOM010000536.1:0-1055 GCA_964615555.1 uncultured Actinomycetaceae bacterium | reverse complement strand
CGGTCGTCGGCGCGATCCACGCTTGCGGGCCATGGGTCCAGCCAACCACAGTCGAAGTGCGCGCACTCGACAACGCACACACCACGCAGGGAGTCTCGCCCAGCGGAGCGGCGGACCCCTAGTTTGGTGTCATGGCACGCCGTTGGCAGTTGATCCGGGTCGAGCTCATCAGTGGGCGGGGTGAGCGCCTCGAGCACCCGCCGGGGCGGGTGTTCATCCTGCCACCGCGGGCGACGTTCCACCAGTTCGGTCAGGCGATCGACACTGCCTTCGCCCGGTGGGACTTCAGCCACCTGCGTGAGTTCGCGTTCCGTGACGGGACGCTCGTCGTCGATGCGGAAACGGCGCATGAATTGCGCAACTCCATGTCCGGGGCGATCCCGCGGGTCATCTCACTGAGCGAGCCCGTCAAGAAGCACATCACCGGTGTCGGCGCCCAGTTCAGCTACACCTTCGACTTCGGCGACGACTGGTTCCACCTGTGCACACTTGAGGGGTTCGGCGACCCGCGCGAGGTCTATGGTCCGGACCCGAGTTACCCGGTGCCGATCTTCGGCTGGGGGACGATCCCCGATCAGTACGGCCGCCGGTGGAGCCAGGACAGCGGCTGGGACGATGCGGACAACCCGGCACCGCCTCCGGTCGAGGTCCCCGCCGAACTCGACAAGTGGGTTCGTATGCAGTCCGCGCCTCCCGTGGTCGACATCACCGCGGTCCGCGCTGCGGCGGTCAAGCGCGACGTCTCGGCGATGCTGGAGGCAGTGTCCGGGGTCGACCTCAATCCGGGCCTGCAGCAGGTCGGCGCTGCGGTGCTCGGCCTCTACCGGACGCTGCCGCCGGCCAAGGTGGAGGTGTTGTGGGGTGTGCTCGCGTCGCTGCATTACCGGGCAGAGGACCGCGGCTGGGAGGGCGACGATCTGCTCTCCGAGGATCTGCTCGCCAGCGTCCAGGGCGGCGGCGATGACTCCCCGCTGCGGCCGGTGCCGGTAGACCTCGACATGTTGGGCACGGTGATGCACGACTCCATGGGCGACGAGAGTGGTGGGTATCTGAAC
>CAZTOM010000535.1:0-1063 GCA_964615555.1 uncultured Actinomycetaceae bacterium | reverse complement strand
CTGCTCGCCGGCGGGGTCGCGTCGCCCCGTCATGTGATGGGCACCCTGACTACCTACCGCTACTGGATCCAGTACTTCCCGCTGGTGGCGCTCGCAGTGGCTGGAGCACTTTCAGTCCTCGGTGCCGCCCTCACGGCCCGACTTGCGCTACGGTCCTCACCGCAACGGCTGGTGCCAGGGATCCTTGCGGTGCTTATGCTAGTGTGGCCGGTCTCAAAGGCGGCAGAGTATCTGAACAGCCACCCAACCTTCGCCCCCAACGGTGGCAACGCTCTTGAAGAGTTGCGCGACCAACTACGCGATTCAGGACATCTCGACGGCCAGGTGTGGACGGACTGGTCGACCCGACGTATCCTCCCCGCCTACATGCGCGAGCCGATGTCCGCTGCAAAAGTTTGGTCTGCGGAGGTGCGGAGCCTGACTGGCTCGGGTGCGCCCAAACCGGGCGATTATGTGCTCATCTACAGTCCTGGCGGCAAGACGTGTGACCACTGTCGGGATGCGTTGGCCCCCTGGCTGGACGCACATCCGGAGCTGCCGGATGAGTGGCACCTGGAGTTCACGAGCGCGGCCGAGAATCTCTTCTGGTATCGGGTGCAGTGATTACCGCGCAGGGGGACGTCGAGACCGACAACTCACGCGGCGGTGATGCCTGCCCACCCATGGCGGACTTCGATCGGACAGGGCAGTGGCACCCGCTGCCCACAGTAGTTCTCAAGTCAGCAGCGTCGACGTGTGGCGTCCAGTCCGGTTACGAGTGCCGCCTGATAAACAAGCATCCACAGCGCGAAGAAGGTGACGGAGGCCTAGGCGACAGTCTTGGTCATTCGGTCAAGTTGCGAGCCCGCCGCTGGGCGACACGGGATCATTGAGTAGACCGTCCGGTGCGATCGCTTTCGTCAAGGGCAATTCGTCGGGCGAGTTTGGTGTATCGGTACTCCAAGTCGCGGAATCTGAGGTAACTCGTGACCGTCGAACTGAGGAAGGCCAGGACGAGTCCGTACAGGATCAAGTCGGTGCCTCGTCCGACCCCGAGGAGATGGGCCGCGCGAGTCCAGACGCC
>CAZTOM010000534.1:0-1064 GCA_964615555.1 uncultured Actinomycetaceae bacterium | reverse complement strand
GACACCCAGATGCAGACCCACCGCTTCGCAGCCGTCGCCGACAACCCGGCCAAATGCCGTGTCTTCTCTGACCTCATCCAAAACGCTTTGCATCGCATCGGCATCGCCCCAGGGGACTTTGCCGGCTTCCATTGCCAAAGCCAGCGCATTGCCCGCTTCAATCGTGTCGATCCCGATATCATCACACATCCGGTCCATGCGGGCGATCGCATCCAGATCGGTATTTTGGCAGTTAGGCCCCAGCATCGCAATGGTTTCGTATTCAAATCCGGAGGTCAGATACGCGCCGGTTTCATCGGGATAAATGTTGGAACACTGCACCACACAGCCCGGCTGACACATCTGCTTGTTTTTCCCGCCGCGTTTGGCCAGATTCGTCATAAACACATTGGCGCCGACTTTTTCAAATTCCGGAAACAATTCCCCGGAGAAATTCTTCACCGGCAAAACCCCGTTTCGTCCGGTTGCCTCTATTGTAGACACGGTGCCGATATTGTGAAACGGATCCTTCTGTGCTGCGTTTGCGATAAACTGATTGATATCGCGCACGGCTTGCTTAAAGGCATCGGCGTTCACATAGGGGACATCAAAACGGTTCTCCGGTTTTTCTAGCACGATGGCTTTCAGTCCTTTGGAACCCATCACGGCACCCAAACCGCCCCGCGCCGCCGCGCGGGAAGGATACCCGTGCCCGTATTCGGACACCATGATCGTGCTGCTCTTATAGCCTCGTTCGCCGGCCGGTCCGATCGTAATCGTTGCGATCATTTCACCAAATTGGGAGACCAGCGCCTCGCGCAAAGCATAGTTTCCCATCCCGGCATACCGGGCACCGTCTAACAGTTTGGCCTCTCCCCGGGCGTCGATATGCAAAACCTGCGGTGTTTCACTTTTTCCTTCAATGGCCAGCAGCTTAATTCCCTGCTCCGCCAGGAGCTTTCCGGCATAGCCGCCCACATTGCTCTCTTTAATCCCACCGGTCAGGGGGCTTTTAGCCCCGATAGAAAGACGGTGCGCGGTGGTAAAACTCGTGCCCGCAAAAATGCCCAGGCATACGATCAAAT
>CAZTOM010000533.1:0-1070 GCA_964615555.1 uncultured Actinomycetaceae bacterium | reverse complement strand
GATCGGCTCGGGTGCGGTGGGCTACCGCCTCCTGCCCGGCGTCAGCGTGGCCGCCTCGTGGGCCGTGCCGCTCGGACTCGCCCTCATCGCCGTGGCGCTCGCCATCCTGTGGGTGGGGGTGCTGGCGGACCGTCTGCTTGACTCCACCATGATCTCCTCCTCAGAGCAGGAGCTGCGCCACGAGGTGGTGGCCCTGGCTGGGGCGCACGACGCCGCGGAGCGCGCCGCCGAGGCCGAGCGCCGCCGCGTGGAGCGAGACCTCCACGACGGCGCCCAGCCCCGCCTCGTGAACCTCGCCATGACGCTCGGCATGGCCAAGGCCAAGATGGAGACGGACCCGGAGGCCGCCCGCGCCATGATCGAGGAGGCCCACACGGAGGCCAAGGCAGCCGTCAACGACCTGCGGCAGCTCGCCCGCGGAATCCACCCCGCCGTCCTCACCGACCGCGGCCTCGACGCCGCCCTCTCCGCCCTCGCCGCCCGCAGCCCCGCGCCCGTGCGCGTCCAGGTGGACCTGGCCGAACGCCCCCCACGCGCCGTGGAGTCCGTGGCCTACTTCGTGGTGGCCGAGGCCCTCACCAACGTGGCCAAGCACGCGGGGGCGAGCCGGGTGGACGTGGTGGTGACCCGCGAGGCGGACACGCTGCGCGTGGTGGTCATGGACGATGGCCGGGGCGGGGCCCGTATCAGCCACGACTCCTCCCACACCGGGCTCGCCGGCCTCACCGAGCGGGTGCGCTCGGCCCGCGGCCACCTCACCCTCACCAGCCCCTCCGGGGGACCAACCATCCTCACCGTGGAGCTGCCATGCGCCTGATCATTGCCGAAGACTCCGTCCTGCTCCGCGCCGGCCTCGAGCGCCTCCTCACGGACGCGGGCCACGAGATCGTGGGATCGCTCGGCACGGCCGAGCAGCTCGTGGCCACCGCCGCCCGCGAGGCACCGGACCTCGCGATCGTGGACGTGCGCATGCCGCCCACGTTCACGGACGAGGGCATCCGGGCCGCCGTCCTGCTGCGCGACCAGAGCCCGGAGGTGGCCATCCTGGTGCTCTCCCAGTACGTGGAGGA
>CAZTOM010000532.1:0-1074 GCA_964615555.1 uncultured Actinomycetaceae bacterium | reverse complement strand
AGGGGTCGTCTCTAGCGTGGGGGTTATGCGCAGCGGTCGGGCACTGGTTTCGACGGGGGAGGTCCTCCGGTCGGTGTTGGCTGCGCTCGAAGCAGTGGACCACGCGGGCCGGAAGTCCGCCTCGCATGAGGAGCGGCTCGAGTGGGTGCGCCTGGCGAAGGATGTGCGGCGGCGGGTGGAGGGGCTTGCGACGGCGTTGGTGGCGGAGGCGGATGGGGCGCGCTCTGCGGAGGTGGTGGCGGGCACGCCGTTGACGTCGTGGCTGGCGCAGGACAAGCGGGTCTCGATCCGGGAGGCCACCCGGGATGTGCTGGGGGCGAAGGAGGTGTCGGCGCGGGCGAAGGTGCAGGCGGCCGCGCTGGAGGGTGAGATCGGGGTGGAGCAGGCGAAGGCGATCAGCCAGGTGATGAAGGACCTGCCCCGGGACCTCGACGACGCGCAGAAGGAGCTGGCCGAAGAGCTGCTGTTGGTGAAGGCGGCGACGACTCCAGCGGGGAGCATCCGGCATTTGCGCAAGCAGGTGTTGGAGGCGGTGCGTCCGGAGACGGAGGAGTCCCGGGAGGCGGAGATGCGCCGCTTGGATGAGCAGCGTCGCAGGGCCGTCTCCCGCCGGTTCTTGGCGTTTGACGACGACGGTGACGGCTCGTTCCGGCTGACTGGTTCACTGCCGTATCTGGAGGCGCAGCCGTTCATGACCATCGTGGATGCGTATGTGGAGTCGCAGCGGCGGGAGCGACGGAAGAACGGCACCGACCGGCATGTGTTCCAGAACACCCGCCGCGCGGACGCGCTGGTGGCGATGACGGAGGTCCTCACCGCCGGCAGCCCGGCAGTGCCCGCGCCGAGGAACGCGGCTGTCCCAGCGCCCGGCAGCGCCGGTGATAGGTCCGCGGTGAGCGCCGATGTTCCCACGTCCAGAAGCGACGGCGGGACTGCGCCGGGTTTGCCGGTGGTTCGGGTGCCGCGTGTGGCGGGTGGTTTGCCGCGGGTGACGGTGACGATGCGGGAGTCGGAGCTGCGGGAGCTGGCGGAGCAGGCGGGGCTGTTGCCGGGTGGGGTGGAGATTCCGCCGGG
>CAZTOM010000531.1:0-1075 GCA_964615555.1 uncultured Actinomycetaceae bacterium | reverse complement strand
CGAGCCACCGTTGGGCATGAGCGTTAGTCAGTGTGACTGGTTCTTTCACATTCCTCATGTTTCAGACCCAGAGCAATTCATCGAAGTTTTCGAATCTCTTGAGCACGTATTCAACCTTCCAATAACACGAGCATTTGCACTGCTGGGTGAGGAGTTCCTTGAGTCTCATTCTCTAGTGCTCGATCGTAAGTCGCGACGGCGAATTCTTGGCCGCCGCCCACTCACCCTACTGACAGCCGATTATGACTACCAGGAGAGAGCCTTATCTGCGATCGGAGAGGCTTGGTTTCGAATGGAGTTCATTCCCACGCAGGAGTTCCGTTCAGTCATGACGATTCGCCCTGGCGTTACGTTTTCAGAAATGCTAGGTGGCCTCGCTGTTATTTGCGAAGGAAAGAACCTTCCACTTGTTGGGCGAATAACCTGGGAATACTACCAGCGTCGTGTAGGCTCGGAGCGAGAGCCGGCCTGCATTGGTTCTCGTCAAGAAGTTCTAGCGGCAACTATCTGGATTCGCGAGAACCGCTTAAGGTCCCCTCACTCATCGGCGAGAGATGAATAGACGGGCTCCCAGTCACAATCAGGGTCTAGTCCCAACTTGACCTAAGCTCGGATACAGGACTTGCGCTATGCTGCTGCGGTCTGAATCGGCTAACGAGCAGTGGACATCTCTCACAAGAAGCGCCCGCCAGTTGCGCCTACGAGAAGGTGACCAATGATCAACTCCACTACTCAGGACTCGCCTGCGCGAGGCGAATCCACCCCTGTTTCCCCATCGACAACGTCACTCCTACGAACGCCGATAGGAGCACAAGTAGCGCCATCAACTTGACTATCCAAACTCACCGCAGCGCGAGCCGCTCCTTCACAACCTCAACGAGCCGGTCACACACAGCCTCGGCGCGCTCCTGGGTCTCCGCCTCGACCATCACCCGCACGACCGGTTCGGTGCCGGATTTGCGCAGCAGGACCCGGCCGGTGTCGCCGAGCGCCTCGGTCTCGCGGGCGACGGCGGCCTGAACGCCCTCGTCCATCTCGACGCGGGACTTGTCGACGCCGCGGACGTTCTTGAGGA
>CAZTOM010000530.1:0-1076 GCA_964615555.1 uncultured Actinomycetaceae bacterium | reverse complement strand
AGGTCGAGCCCGGTGATGTGGTCCAGGAGGGCGAGATCCTCGCCGTCATCGAGACCGGATCGGGTTAGAGTCGAGGACGTTCGACTGTTCTCGGCCCCCGTGTAGCGGCCGAGGGATGCGCAAGTGCAGGGAGTATGTTGTGCTGACTCGTCGTGGGATGGCCCGTGCCCGGATCAGGGCCGGGTTCGTGACCGGAGCCGTGGCGGCGCTGGCTGCCGTTGGTCTCGTCGGCCCCGCCGTCGGAGCGACCAGCGCGCCACCTGTGGCCATGGCTGACCCCGAGACTGCCGCTGATATCCCAGTGCTGGCGCAGGCACAGTCGTTGGGCACCCGGGACGCGGGGACCCCGATCGTGGTGTCGATCCATGGGGTGCAGCGGGTCGAGGGTGGCACGATTGTCTATCTGTCGTTGGGGTGGCCACGGAATGCCGAGAACACGGACCGCTACGAGGCCAGCCGATCGCTGGGTGGGTCAACCTACTACTTCCACTCCGCCGTGCTCGGTGACGGGCACTGTGACACGGCTGTGATCGATCAGCAGGGCGCCAAGGCGTACTTGCCGCTGTCCTACGACGACGCGTGCAGCCCGGTACCGCGTCCGGAGCTCGGGCAGGCTCGGGTCGGTGCGGTGCTCCTGGCGCCACTGCCGCCGGAGGTGGCTGTGGTGGATGTCTCGGTGCATGGGACGATCCTGACGGATGTGCCGGTCGGCGATGGGGAGCTATTGCCGGTGGCAACTGGTGATGACGCCGAGCGGTATGGCCCGGTGTTGGGGATGGGGTGGCCGAGTCTGGATCTGTCCCAGATCCCGGCCTCGACCGATGAGTATGTGATCCCGTTGCGGCAGGCGGTGGTCGACCTCGAAGGCGAGATCACCGAAACCGCCACCAGCATCGAGAACTCCGGCGATGTCCTCTTCGAGAAGAACAAGTACGACCTCGACGCCGCCGGCCGCGAAGTCATCGCCCGCGCAGTGGCCCAACTCAAGGACAAGGACCCCACCGGCACCACCTTGGTCGTGGTGTGGTTCCCCCCGAATCGTGGAGGGCTTCCTTTAAGCGGCTCTCGGGGTGAGG
>CAZTOM010000529.1:0-1084 GCA_964615555.1 uncultured Actinomycetaceae bacterium | reverse complement strand
TCGTACGTGATCGGCAAGGCCGAGGTCACCACCGACGACGACTGGGACTTCTAGAAGTTTCTTGAAGCGCCCCGGCTGAAAAGCCTGGTCAGAGGCCCGGATCCGCGAAATCTCGCGGGTTCGGGCCTTATTCGTGCCCTCTGTCAAACGACAGAGGAGAACAGAAATGACCAGGAATATCCATTCAGTGGGGCACGCAGGGGGCACGCGTGCACCTTTGACGTGGGCAAGGAAGTGCGATCCGAACCGAATCGGGGTTCGGCCGACACCCAACGCCGTGCCCCATCGTGCCCCTCGACGTGAACGCAAGGGCTCAACTTCCGCGGAATGCTGCGGATCTCTGGGCCTGCGCAACGTGAGGGGCACGGAGGGGCACGACAGTCCACGAGCGGCTGTTCGAGTCCACAGGAGGCCATCATGAGCACGGTGAAACGCGAGGCCTGGGGTCGGTTGCGTAAGCTCCCGTCGGGTCGTTGGCAGGCCCGCTATCCCGCGCCAGATGGCGAGATGTACCCAGCGCGAACCGAGGACGATAAGGCGCTGACGTTCGTCACGAAGACTGATGCGCGAAAGTGGCTTGCGTCGATGCACTCGAAGATCTCGCTCGGCTTGTGGGAGCCGCCAGAAGTCATTGCGGAGCGACGCCGCGCCGAGACTGCCGCTGAGCAGTCGCGATCCATGGGCTTCGAGGAGTACTCCAAGCGATGGCTGCAGATGATCAAGACCGAGCCCAACCGAAGCGGCAAGATACGTGCCGTCGGCACCGTCCGCTCGTATCAGGGCAAGGTCTCGGGCTATCTCGTCCCAGAGTTCGGCGACACCCCGTTGAGGGACATCGACGTCAACCGAATCCGCGTGATGACGGATCGGCTCGACCAGATTCCGGCTCCACTGAATCCGAAGTCGAAGTTCAATGGGATCACACGGCCGGTGCTGATCGTGCTCATGATGATCCTGCGCCAAGCGGCTCGCGACGGCATCATTCCAGCAGCACCGAGCGTCTCGATTCCCCGCCAGGAATCGGTTCGTCATGATGCCGACCATGATGAGAGCGAGGACATCATCACACCGAAACAGGTGGAGG
>CAZTOM010000528.1:0-1085 GCA_964615555.1 uncultured Actinomycetaceae bacterium | reverse complement strand
CGACATCGTCGACTACTCCGAGGACCCGGCCGAGTTCATCGCCAACGCCCTGTCCCCGGCCAAGGTCTCCTCCGTCACCGTGGTCTCCGAGGAGGCCCGCTCCGCCCGTGTGGTGGTCCCCGACTACCAGCTCTCCCTCGCGATCGGCAAGGAGGGCCAGAACGCCCGGCTCGCCGCCCGCCTCACCAAGTGGAAGATCGACATCCACTCGGACATGGAGGAGCCCGAGGACACCGGCGAGCTGCCGGGCGAGTACGACGGGACCGAAGAGGCCACCCAGGGTGGGCCGGATGACGGGAGTGGGGCGCCGCCGTCGGAACGTGATGCCTGACGCAAACCCCGCGGCGGGGAGGAACCGCCGCGCGGGAGACGTTACAATGGCGAAGGCCCTCTTCCCTCCGGTGCGTACGTGCATCGGCTGCGGAGGCAGGGCCTTAGCCTCGAACCTGGTGCGGTGGGTGGCGCGGGACGGCAACGTCCGCCTCGACCCGAAGCGCCGTGAGGAGGGGCGCGGGGCATGGCTGCACCCGAGCAGCACGTGCCTCGAGCAAGCAGAGCGGCGGCGCGCGTTCCCCCGGGCCCTCAGGGCTCCGGTGGACACGGGCACTGCCGCGGACCAGCTCCGGCTGGTCATGACCGACCACGAGGGCCAGGAAACGGCCCCCGGACCCAAAGAAAGCGGGTTGGAAGCTGATGGGCACCCGATGAGTACCCAGCGATGAGCTGCCAGCACTAGGGGTCGCGTTCCTGTCTCGGAACGGACCCGAGACAGGAGAATCAGTGTCAAGACTGCGTGTCCACGAGCTTGCGAAGCAGCTCGGTAGACCCAGCAAGGAGATCCTCGCCAAGCTCGACGAGCTCGGCGAATACGTGAAGAACGCGTCGTCCTCGCTCGAGGCGCCGGTGATCCGGCGCGTCCGGGAGGCATTCCCGCCCCTCGAGGAGAAGCCCGCCAAGAAGCCTGCGGCGAAGGCTGCCCCGAAGGCGGCCCCGGCGGCGCCCAAGAAGTCCGCGCCCACCCCGGGCCCGGCAACCCCCTCTCCCGGCGATGCCACGCCGGCCCCGGCACCCGCCGCTGGCGGCGG
>CAZTOM010000527.1:0-1085 GCA_964615555.1 uncultured Actinomycetaceae bacterium | reverse complement strand
ATGCGCTCGCGGTGCGGAACACGGCCCGCTTCTCCCCGGCGCTCTATCCGCGGGGACCGCAGCAGCGACACGACTGGGAGATCGCCCGGGACCTGACGCTCGCGCTGGCCCGGCAGCGAGGTCGGCGTTTGCCGCTGCTGGACCAACTGCGACTGCGGTCCACGCCGCGGCAGGCGGTGGATGTGCTGTTGCGGACGAGTCGGCGCCGGACGTCGGTGCGGCAGTTGCTGCGCACTCCCGGTGGGATCGACGCCGGGCCGCTCGTGCCGCGACTGCCCGCCCGGCTGCGGACGAAGAACAAGCGGATCGACGTCGCTGTCGACCTCGCCGTGGCGGAGGTGGAGCGGATCGCCGCGGATATCGCCGGCGGGACGGTGTGGCAGCCGGCACCGGATGAGTTGCTCCTCATCGGGCGACGGCACCAGCGGGACAACAACTCGTGGCTGCACAACTCGGCGCGACTGACCCGCGGTCGGCCGCGGCATCAACTGCTCATGCACCCCGACGACGCCCGGGACCGCTCCATCGAGGACGGTGCCCAGGTCACGGTGACGAGTGAGGCCGGCAAGGTGGAGATCGACGTGGCGTTCAGTGCGGACATGATGCCGGGGGTGGTGTCGCTGCCGCACGGGTACGGCCATGGCGGGCCGGGGGTGCGCCTCGGTGTCGCGACCCGACTGCCGGGGGTCTCGGTGAACGACCTGACCGATCCGGACCGGGTCGAGTCGCTCGCGGCCAACGCCGTCCTCAACGGTGTCCCCGTGCGGGTCGCCCCGGCCGGCGAGACCGGGGCGACGGGAGGCCCACCGCACTAGGCTCTCGTCATGGGTCACCACCACCATGAACACGACGGGCACGAGCATCCCGAGTTCAGCGAGTTGTCCGAGATGGACGCCCGAGTGCGGGCACTGGAGACGTTGCTGACCGAGCGGGGTCTGGTCGACCGACAGGCGCTGGAACGGGTCGTGGAGCGCTATGAGCGGGAGGTCGGACCGCACAACGGGGCGCAGGTGGTGGCCAAGGCCTGGGACGAGCCGGAGTATCGGGACTGGCTGCTCCGCGATGCCGATGCGGCGATCGCCTCG
>CAZTOM010000526.1:0-1090 GCA_964615555.1 uncultured Actinomycetaceae bacterium | reverse complement strand
CATGTGAAACACCGTTGTAGAAAGAAGTGTTGCCGGAAGCATCATTGAATCTAATATTTCACATGAAACACAAGGCGACTCTATGGATGTTTCCCATGGCAAGGCGACTCTATGAATGTTTCACATGAAACACAATCAGGAGCCTATAAATGTTTCACATGAAACGTAGATGCCTTCTATAGATGTTTCATATGAAATATGCACTCTCTATGAATGTTTCACATGAAACATCAATCCCTCCGAGCATGCTCCCGGGAATCATGCATATAGTTTACCCCGGAAACAGTTTCGTCTTCCCTGGACATAGGCTATACTAATAAGAGGAGCAAAGGGGTGAATCGATGGGCAAAAAAATTGCCGTATTTAATCAAAAAGGCGGCGTTGGGAAAACCACGACGGTTGTAAATGTGGCAGCGGCGCTGGGTTTGCAAAAAAAGAAAATCCTCGTGATCGACATGGATCCGCAGGGGAACACCTCCAGTGCCTTCGGCAGAAAAGGTGACGAGGATCTGCCGACCACCTATGACTGGCTGATCGGAAGGACTTCTTTGGAGGACGTGGTCCTGCCGACAGAAGAAAATGTATATCTCATTCCTTCCGATTCCCATTTGGCAGGATTGGAGATTGAACTGGCCGGTGAAAACAATCGGGAATCCCTTTTGCGGGATCAGCTGAACGGTTCGGAAAACTATGATTTTATTTTTATCGACTGCCCTCCCAGCCTGGGCCTCCTGAGCTTAAACGCCCTGACGGCGGCAGACAGCGTACTGATCCCGATCCAGACGGAATATTACGCCCTGGAGGGGGTCAGTCAACTGGCCCGTACCATTCAGCTGGTGCAACGGGATCTTAACCCGGATTTGGACATTGAAGGGGTTCTTCTTACCATGTATGACAAACGGAACAACCTGGCCCTGGACGTGGTGGAAGAAGTCAAGAAACATTTTGGAAAACTGGTATACAAAACCGCCATACCCCGCAACATCCGTTTGGCGGAAGCGCCTTCCTATGGAGAATCGGTCATCCAGTTTGATGCCGGCTCCAAGGGGGCCCAGGCCTATACGGCACTGGCCAGGGAAATCATAAAAAG
>CAZTOM010000525.1:0-1091 GCA_964615555.1 uncultured Actinomycetaceae bacterium | reverse complement strand
CAGGTGACGGGATCCCCCTCCACAGGTCCTTCCGTGTTGGGCTTCCACCCGAGCGCGGGGGCCACGTGCTCTGCGAACGCCTGGAGGATGTGCAGGTTGTAGTCCACCCCCAGCTGGGTGGGGATGGTGAGCATCACCGTGTCTGCGGCCTCCACAGCGGCGTCGGCGCGCAGGGCGTCGACCACCTTGTCCGGCTCGTCGGCGTACGTCTTGCCGAACGTGGAGCGGAAGCCGTCGATCACGCCGATCTGGTCCTCGGATGCCTGGCCGCGCAACCCGAAGTAGTGGCGGTCCACGTCCGAGACGATGGGGAACACGGAGCGGGAGACGGAAATCCGCGGTGCGCGCTCATGGCCTGCTTCCTTCCAGGCGGCGCGGTAGCGGTCGATCTGCTCGCGCTGGAGGTCCGCGAACGCGTCCCCGGTCGCCTCGGTGAGGAGCGTGGAGCTCATGAGGTTCACCCCCTGGCGGGCGGCCCACTCAGCAGTCTCGCGGGAGCCGGCGCCCCACCAGATCCGCTCGTCCAGTCCCGGCGAGTGGGGTTCGATCCGGAGCTTGCCCACGCCGCCGAACTGCTCGGGATCCGCATCCGCGATACCCGCGCCCCGGATGGCCGCCATGAAGAGCTCGAACTTGGGGCGGGCAATGTCCGCTCCTCGCGGGTCCTCCGATCCCACGTAGCCGAAGGACTCCCAGCCCCGCAGGGCCGGCTCTGGTGATCCCCGCGAGATGCCGAGGGCCACCCGGCCGTCCGCGATCAGGTCGAGCGCGGCGGCCTCCTCGGCAAGATACAGGGGGTTCTCGTAGCGCATGTCGATGACGCCGGTACCCACCTCGATCCGCTCCGTGCGCGCCGCGATGGCGGACAGGAGTGGCATGGGTGAGGCCGACTGGCGGGCGAAGTGGTGGACCCGGAAGTAGGCGCCGTTGACGCCGATCTCATCGGCACCCACGGAGAGTTCGATCGCCTCGTGCAGCATCGCCCGTGCATCAGGGTCCCCGGGGCCGTTACCCCGCCCGTAGTGGCCGAAGCTCAGGAATCCAAATGCCCTCATGCGTCTCCGTCCTCTCCTTGTGCTCCCAGATCGTCC
>CAZTOM010000524.1:0-1094 GCA_964615555.1 uncultured Actinomycetaceae bacterium | reverse complement strand
CCGTAGGCTTGGGAAATCATCGAAATAGCGGAGGTATTCATCACTTCGTTGAGAACGGTTCCGATCCAAAAAATCATGGAAAAGATGGTCACGCCGGCCACCGCTTCGGAAGAAATGCGGCCTACCCACACCAGATCCACCATATCGTACACGGACTGCAGAGCATATCCGATCATGGTGGGCAGGGACAAATGCCACATGGCGTGGCGCAGTTTCGATTTTTCATAGGGAATCAATGTAGTCATAAAACCTCCGGACAGTCTTTCTCTATCGTATGATAATTTGGAGAGGGTAGCAATAGGTTGCTGATAATGTAACGAATTTGAAAGGGTTGACAAGGTGAGCTTCACATTTCTCTATTTTTCCAATGAAAATTGCAGTGTATGCAGGGCGGATCGCGAAAGGGTACAGTTTTTATCGGAAAAATTGGGTATACCTTGGCGAGAGGCACAACCGACGGATCGGGGGCAGTATCTGGTATTTTCCGCCCCCACCGTCCTGCTCTTGAATGAAAAAGAGGAAGAACTGCATCGGGAAAGCGGGTTTATCGATTTCGAACGGCTGGAACAGACAGCAGAAAGGAAGACCGATGGCCAAACAAATGATTCTGATTCGGCATGGTAAGGCGGAAGATCACGGCGTTCGGCCGGACTTTGATCGTAAATTGACAGAAAAGGGAATCCGGGAATTGCAGGAGATGGCACCGGTTCTTGCGCAATGGCTCGAGGGCAAGGAGTCAGTGGTAATCAGCTCGCCGCTGGTGCGGGCCCGGGAGACGGCAGACATCATCGTAAAAGCCCTGCACTGTCCGCTGGAAGAAGAAACCTGGGTAGCGGACGGCGTTTTTTCCCAACTGGAGGCAACAAAAAATCGTCCCGAGGATGTGGTCCTGGTAATCGGGCATAATCCCACCTTCGATGACTGGCACTATGCATTGACCGGAGAACAGGCCCACTTTAAAAAAGGAGCGGTCGCCGTATATGCATGGGAGCGAGATGACTCCCCGGCTACCCTCATCTGGATGCGGACTGCCCGGGAACTGGCACAAGGAGGACCGCCCAATGAAGCGTAAAATTCTGCTGCTTTTTGCCCTG
>CAZTOM010000523.1:0-1095 GCA_964615555.1 uncultured Actinomycetaceae bacterium | reverse complement strand
GAGCCCACCCCACCGCGACACCCTGGAGGACCTCAGGCGCATCGCCCCGCGCCTTCCCGTGGATCCCGCAGGGCTCGCCGCTGTCCGCACCGAACTGGATGCGCACCTCCGGGAGGCTGACGGCCCCGGTCCTCTCCGCACGATCCTGCCCCGCCGTACCCGGTACGGGATCCTCGCCGGGGCAGCCGCGGTCCTGGCGGGAGTCGTCCTCATCTCCCAGGTGATCGGTGAGCCCGGCGCGGCGCCGGCCTACGCATGGTCGGCGGCTGGATCCCGGATCGAGGAGGACGCCGCAGCCGTGGCCATCCGCGAGTGCACCGAGGAGGCAGTGGGCCATTCCATGTTCGAGCGGGATCCGGAGGGCGAGAACTACGCTCCCGTCCCAACCAACGGGGACCCCTCGAGCCCTCGCCTCCTGGTGGCAGAGCAGCGCGGCGAGACCTCCCTGGTCTTCCTCGAGGTGGGGGAGTGGACCCTGTACTGCTCGAGCGGCGAGGCTGGTGGGGTGAGTGCCGCTATCCCGGCGGACGCCAACGAGATCGCCCCTCAGCACCACCCGGTGGAACCCGTGGTGATCACCGGGCGTAATGGCGAGCGCGGCTGGTTCGCCACCGTGGTCGGCTCGATGCAGGAGGACGTCGCAACGGTCACCTTGGTCCTCTCGGATGGTCAGGCCATCGAGACCACCGCGGGGAATGGCACCTTCGTCGCGTGGTGGCCGGTGCCCGGGGCCGGCACCGAGACCGATCCGCAGGAACCAGCCCACCCCCGCCTCACCGAGGGCGTCCAGGTGGCGTGGACCTACACCGACGGGACGGCCTCCGCGCCCGTCCCGCTGGACGATCTACGCCCCCCGGCCTCCGACCAACCGATCGGTTGACCCGCCACCAGCCGGGTGGGGGCTGATACGTGCCCAGCTTTCGGGCATTCTGGGAGGGTGACCACAGCCCCCGGAGCCTCGCACACGGACGAACGTGCCCCTGTCTCCGCGAGCACCTCGCTCCTCCAGGCTGTCCGTCCTCCCACCATGTGGCCGTGGCACCTGAGCGTCCTTGGGGCGCTCATCGGCATCGCGGCCGTCGCGATCGTGGTGCG
>CAZTOM010000522.1:0-1099 GCA_964615555.1 uncultured Actinomycetaceae bacterium | reverse complement strand
GTTCCGAAGGCTACAGCGAAGGAACCATTCCGCTGCAAACCTTGCGCGCGGACATTGATTACGGTTTCGCGGAAGCGGACACCACCTATGGAAAAATCGGCGTGAAAGTTTGGCTCTACAAGGGCGAAGTACTGCCCACCCGTGACGGCCAGGCACCGCCCCGCCAGCGTCCCGCCCGCAAAGACGAACGACGCAGAGGCGACAAGAGAGATAACCGTTCCAGAGACGCCCGCGGTCGCGGCGGACGGGGCGGCCAAAATCGCGGCAGAGGCCAACAGCCTTCCGGCCAACGTTAGGCAAAGGAGTACCACGATATGTTAATGCCAAAGAGAGTAAAATATCGCAGAGTCCACAGAGGACGCATGAAGGGCAGTGCCCAGCGCGGCAACACCCTGACCTACGGGGAATACGGCCTGCAGGCCCTGGAACCCTGCTGGATGACTGCGAATCAGATTGAGTCGGCCCGTCGGGCGATGACTCGTTATATCCGACGGGGCGGAAACATCTGGATTAAAGTGTTCCCCGACAAACCCGTCACAGCCAAGCCGGCGGAAACCCGCATGGGTTCCGGTAAAGGTTCGCCCGAGTACTGGGTCGCTGTAGTAAAACCGGGACGCCTGCTCTTTGAAATGGGCGGTGTTTCCGAAGAGGTCGCGAAAGAAGCGATGCGTCTCGCGGCACACAAACTTCCCATCAAGACGAAGTTCGTCGTACGAGAAGACGTTCAGAAGGAAGGGGAATAAGCATGAAGGCAAAAGAAATCCGCCAAATGTCGGACGCAGAGATGGACAAAAAGATCAAGGAATTAAAGTCCGAACTGTTTAATCTCAGATTCCAGCTGGCCACAGGACAGCTCGACAATCCGATGCGCATCAAGGGTGTCAAGAAGGACATCGCGCGCATTCTGACGATTTCGAAAGAACGCGCGATGAGCGTACAGAAGGAGGCGTAGACCGATATGGAAGAACGTGGCATCAGAAAAACACAGATCGGCTATGTCGTCAGCGACAAAATGGACAAAACCATTGTTGTAGCCGTAGAAAACAAAGTAAAACACCCGAAATACAGCAAGCAGATCAAAAGAACCAGCCGTTTCAAG
>CAZTOM010000521.1:0-1106 GCA_964615555.1 uncultured Actinomycetaceae bacterium | reverse complement strand
TGTGGCCATACGCTTCGGTTTGTATCGCACAAGTCAGCCCTTCATGCTATGGGGTTCCGTTTTAATTATTTTATTGTTGGTTCAGGGGATTCAATGGCTGGGAAATGTGCTTTCCCGCAAGTTGAATCACGCATAAAAGAAAAGGAGAACATGATGAAACGTATTGCAGTATTCTTATCTCTTCTATTTGCCCTCCTATTGGTCGGGTGCGGCAGCGAAGAAGAGGCAAAAGTGGTAAAGATCGGCGTTTCGCCGGCGCCCCATGCAGAAATTGTTGAACAGGTGCAGGAAGATTTGGCAAAAGAGGGCATTCAGCTGGAAATTGTCGAGTACACCGATTATATCGTTCCCAACCTGGCTTTGGATCAAATGGACATTGATCTGAATTTTTTTCAGCATACACCCTATCTGGAAAGCTTTGCGACGGAACGAAATTTGAATTTGGAAGCGCTGGGACCGGTTCACATCGAACCTATGGGCATCTTTTCCGCAACCTATGATTCGGTGGATGCCATACCGGAAGGAGCAGAAATCTACTTTCCGAATGACCCCACCAACGGGGGCCGGGCGCTGCTTTTACTGGAGAAACAGGGACTAATCACACTGGCGCCCAATGCAGGGCTGGAAGCTACGGAACAGGATATCCTGGAAAATCCCAGACGACTTGTTTTCACTCCGCTGGAAGCCGCCATTATACCCACGCTCTATCAGGATGTGGCAGCGGCGGTGATTAACGGAAACTATGCCATTGAAAACGGTTTAAATCCTGTGGCCGATGCCATAGCCATTGAAGATGCCGACTCTCCATATGTGAATATTTTAGCCGTACGGGAGGGAGAAGGGGAAAAAGAAATATATCAGAAAATCCTGAAAGCTCTCCAGTCCGAGAAGGTTAGACGCTTTATTGAGGATAAATATGAAGGTGCGGTAGTTCCGGCATTTTAACCGTTTGGGGAATCACCAGAAAATTGATTTCTCGTCCATTTAATTGAGAAGATAGTTTTTAACCGGCATGGCATGCCGGTTTTTCCTTGCCAATGGTCTGTACGAAAAGGAATCGGATAGTTGCCCGCTTATCTTTATTATTTAACAGAGATTTGATATGA
>CAZTOM010000520.1:0-1114 GCA_964615555.1 uncultured Actinomycetaceae bacterium | reverse complement strand
GCGAAGAAGACCTCGGACATGTTCGCGTCATAGTGCTGCCCGGTGTGCACGATGATGTGCTCATCGCCGCTGTCGGCCAGCGCATGGGCGATGGGTGCGAGTTTGACGAATTGAGGGCGGGCTCCGACGATCGAAACAACCTTCATGGCAGATAGGTTACGTGCCTCGTCGTGACCCGGACGGCGGGACTTAGACTGTCCGCGTGCCAGCCTCCGAGACCACCCCGGCCCCGCCACGCGTGCTGATGATGGTCGGCAACGACATCAGCCACGACACGCGCGTCCTGAAGTCGGCGCTCGCCCTGGCCGACGGCGGGGTCGACGTCACCCTCCTGGGGTATTCCTCGAGCGGACGACGCGAGGAAAGCACGCTGGGTCCGGTGCGCATCATCCGCGTGCCGGTGCAGTGGCGGCTGCGGGATGCGGCCCAGCGTCGCAAGTCCAAGCGCCCGATGATCTCTGTCGCGCCGGACCCGATGTCGAGGCGCACCGCGGACACCCGCGCGGCGCTGCGGGCCCGCGAAGCCCTGGTCCAACCGGGTGTCGCCGCCCGCAGTCGGGCAGTGTGGAGCCACTGGGTGACCGAGTCGAACCGGATCCGGGCCGGCGCGGACCGCCGGCTGAAGAAGGTCCAGACCCGAGCCTGGCGGGCGGTCGACGCGGCGCTGGCCCGTCGGGGGTCCGCCTCCTGGCGTCGGATGTTGCCCGACATCGACGACTACGAGCTCGCTTTCGGTCCCGTGATCGACCACCTCGAGTGGGACATCCTGCATGCCCACGACGTGCACCTCGTCGGGGTGGCGGCACGTGCGGTGACGCGTCGACGGGAGCGGGACCCGGCGGCCCGCTGGGTCTACGACGCCCATGAGTTCGTCGCCGGGCTCTCCCAGTACGGCTCTCGGACCAAGGCCAAGATCGCGGCCTACGTCGACCTGGAGGCCGAGTACATCACCTCGGCGGCGGAGGTCATCACCGTCACCGAACCGCTCGCCGACGAGTTGCAGCGGCGCTACCACCTGCCTCGCACTCCGGACGTCGTGATGAACAGCCCTGTCCTCGGCGCGGCGACCCGGCCGGTCGAACGGGGCGTCCGCGAGGTCTGCGGGCTCGCGGAC
>CAZTOM010000519.1:0-1115 GCA_964615555.1 uncultured Actinomycetaceae bacterium | reverse complement strand
GATCTCCGTCGCTAGGCGGTGTGGTTGCTGCTCGTGGCTAGAAGGATGGGATCCTGCACGATTCTCCACACGTTGGGAACCCAGACGGTTCTCCACAGGCCCGCGGGCTCTCGCCCCGTTTCGGGCGTGGATTCCGCACACTCGTGGCGTGTCTCGTATACCCCACCCCCTTCCGTCCCCCCTGACCCCCGGCCCCTTCAGCACGTCCCGAGCCCTCGAGTTGGGTGTTTCGCCCGAGCGCCTGAGGCGCAGCGACCTGAGAGCCGCCCGCCACGGGGTATGGATTCCGGCACAGCTGACGCTGGACGAGTTGGAGGTCCTCAAGGTGGTGGTCCGGGAGACCGAGGCCGCATGGATCTCGCATCGCACCGCCGGAGCCGCGCGTGGCCTCCTGTTACCGGTGCCGGAATCCCCTTTGCTCCACGTGTCCCGCCCACGCGGGAGCCGTGCGATTCAGCGAGCTGGAATCATCGCGCACCAGAGGGCGGTCCATCCCGATGAGCTCGACGAGGTGTGCGGGGTCCAGGTCTCGCGGCCCGAGCGGATGTGGTTAGAGTTCGGGCAGATCTTCGGGATAGATGATCTGGTGGTGCTCGGAGACCACTTGGTGCGCCAGCCTCGCGTGGGTTTGGAGGGCCGCGATGATCCATATACCAGCCTCGCCCGCCTGCGAGAGGTGATGGAGCGCTACCCGTTCACGCGAGGAGCCCGACGGCTGCGTGAGGCGATCACCCTGATCCGGATGGGGTCCGACTCGCGCCCCGAGACCCTGTGTCGGCTTTCCCTCGTCCGAGCCGGTCTACCCGAGCCCGCACTTCAGATCCCCCTCGACCCCACGGATCCCTACTCTTTCACCGCGGACCTGGGGTATCCCGACGCGCGCCTCGCGATCCAGTACGACGGCGCGCATCACTTCACCGAGCCAGGACGGGTCCGCATCGCCCGGCGCAACGCTGCGTTTGAAGCGGACGGATGGACAGTGTTCTGCGTAGACGGAGCCGACCTCCGCGAGGGATTTCACAGTCTCGTCGAGCGCGTGCGTCCTCGCCTCGAGGGTTAGCGACGGAAATCGGCAACAGCCGGGCGGGCGACACCCACGTAGCGACGGAAATCAG
>CAZTOM010000518.1:0-1117 GCA_964615555.1 uncultured Actinomycetaceae bacterium | reverse complement strand
ACGGGCAGTCCGCAGACAGTGCGAGCACTCCCGAGGTGGCCCCGGACGATCCGGCCCCGGCACCAAAGCCGCGCTCCCGCCGCACGCGCCGCAGCGTCCCGAGCTGGGATGAGATCGTGTTCGGTTCGAAGGGCGAGTAGCTCAGATCTCGAGTGAGTCCGCCAACGTGGGCTGGGAGAGGTCCGCTGCCCGGGCGGCACGCGCCGTCTCGCGGCGCACGTGGTGGCGGCGGCACAGGACCTCGTAGGCCACCTCGCCCGCCCCCTGGCCGGTGTCACCCTGCCCGGTGTCCCCCACCACCACCTGGTCGCCCTCCGTGACCATGTGGCCGTCCACGGTGCGGGCGTTGTGGGTGGCGCGGCGACCACACCAGCACAGTGCCTCCACCTGGAGCATCTCCACGCGGTCCGCGAGCTCCACGAGCCGGGCAGAGCCAGGGAAGAGCCGGGTACGGAAGTCCGTCATGATTCCGAACGCGAACACATCGATCCCCACCTCGTCCACGAGGCGGGCCAATTGTTCCACCTGCTCGGAGGAGAAGAACTGGGCCTCGTCGCACACGAGGTAGTCCACGCGCTCCCCGCGGATGCGGCGCTCGGTGACCTCGCGCCAGAAGTCGGTGTCCTCCGAGACCTCGAGCGCCGGGACCGAGAGCCCGAGCCGGGAGGAGAGCCGTTCGCTGCCCGCACGGTCGTGGCGGGAGTAGATGAGGCCGCGGCGTCCCCGGGCGGAGTGGTTGTAGTTGGTCTGGAGTGCGAGCGTGGACTTGCCCGAGTCCATGGTGCCGGTGAAGAAGACCAGGCTTCCCATCACACCACCTCCGCGATCAGCGGGATGCGCATCTCATCCTCCGTGAGGGAGCCGTGCACCCCGATGAGGGCGATGGAGCCGGGGGTCTGGGTTCGGGAGTCCACCACCACGTCCCTCCCGCGCATGAACACCACAACGTCGCCCACCACCTCGCGGAACCGTTTCGACACCGGTCCGAAGAGCGGGAGCGCCTCCTCGCGGGTGGCTACCCAGGCGCTCGCCCCCAGGTACTCGCGCCAGCGGGCCGCCACGGCCTCCGGCTGGGAGGTGAAGAGGTGGGAGGCGCGCGGCTCTCCCGCCACGAGGT
>CAZTOM010000517.1:0-1119 GCA_964615555.1 uncultured Actinomycetaceae bacterium | reverse complement strand
CCATAAAGATGAATGCAATGAGGGCACTCATCTTTTCTAGCCAGCCACCGACTGAAGAAGCGGCCGCGACCATGCCTCCGATAGTCGCGAAGAAGGGTGCGAGCAGGGCAAGCCTCGTCTCGAACCTGCTTCTGAGACCCTGGCGATCAATAGTCTTGCTCAGATACCACTGTTCTTTCTCGTCCTTGATCATCATGAAGTGAGAGATGAGCGCGAGCTTCACCGCAACCCTCTGCGTCTCCAGGGTGCTTGCACGTTGGGCGACGATCGAGGCGAAGGGCATGAGGACATCAAAGGAATTGTAATTCAAGGCTCCGATGCCAAGGGGAGGGTGGAATACCTTGGCGAGGCGCCCCCTGACAAGTGAGCGCATGAATGAATCCTGGGCCAGAGTGAACTTCTCGGCAGGTGCCAGCGAGAGGGCTTCACCATCAAGCAGCCTCAACTGCTGCCGGTGTGCCTCCTCCACCACTTCGGCGAGGACATCAGCGTGCTGGGAGACCCAGAGTGAGCGGAACCCGAACTCAGACAGAATGGAGGCCTGGGTAAGCGTCAAGCCACCCTGCCTGGCGTCGGTGACAACGGAACTTTGGGTCATCGTGCGCGCAGCGTGGCGCACCCAGTTCACGACTTCGGCAGGCTCAGGTGAGCGCAATCGAGGGAGTTTACGCGGCTCCTGCTGAGGTGGATCGGGAAGATCGCTCAGGATTTTCCATACTGACGTTGTGTCCCAATTGACGTACCTTAGGACTAGTGCGGCCACTATGTAACTCTTTCGAGACAGCCCCGGACTTTTTATGATCTCTTGGACGCGGCTAAAGAACCCAGCAGGGAGGGGAAAGCGAGCAACCGCGCAGTTCGGATAGTCAACCACCTTGAAAACGAGGTCAGGGGTGGGATATTCGTCCATGCCTCCGTGGAGAGTGTAGCTCGTCAAAGCCAGTGCAGCGTAGTCGTCGATCACTCCCGGCGGCTCGAGAGACTGGATCACGCTATCCCCGAAGACCTCCTTCGCTGCAATGGCTAGTTCTCGACTTCCGCCCCATTCTCTAATGTCTCCGCGCTGGCGCACGATCCTGATCAGAGAGGCCATCCGAGGGTCCCCGACGAAGCGACGGG
>CAZTOM010000516.1:0-1121 GCA_964615555.1 uncultured Actinomycetaceae bacterium | reverse complement strand
GCCGATCCCGCATCCGATGCTGGACGTGGTCCCGGGCGATATCGCCGAGTGGGAGAGGGGTGCGGGACGCTAGTCCGCACCGGACGCGCGGATGCGCGTCGTCCGGTCGCGTGTGGCGGGCGGCGCAGCGCTCACCGGTCCCAGCCGTGGAGCAACCATTCGACAGCGGCCGGGAAGCGCGCAGCCCACTCGGTCTCGAAGTGGATCGCGGCCGAGTCGAAGACGTAGCGCACCGGGATCTGCGCCTCACGCAGGCCGCGCACCACCCGCTCGGCGTCGCGGACATAGGCCTCCTCGATGTCGGGCTCGCCGGGCTCCTCCCGGCCGCCGACGTCGACATAGACGCGAGCACCCTTGCGCCGCAGCCGCATCGACTCCTCCAGGTCGACCAACGCCTGCTCCCCCGGCCACCAGAACGCCGGCGAGAACAGGCCGGCTCCACCGAACACGTCAGGTCGGGTCTGCCAGAGGTATGCGCTGACCACCCCACCGAGCGAACTCCCCAGAACGATGGCCGAGCCCGGATCCTGGCGGGTGCGCAGTGCGTCGTCGACAGCAGGCTTGAGGTGATCGACGAGGAAGGTCGCGTAGTCCTCGGCCCGGCCACCGCC
This sequence comes from uncultured Actinomycetaceae bacterium, assembly GCA_964615555.1. Taxonomy (GTDB): domain Bacteria; phylum Actinomycetota; class Actinomycetes; order Actinomycetales; family Actinomycetaceae; genus JAAZBW01. The sequence goes on along the minus strand of CAZTOM010000516.1, from coordinate 510 downwards.
GAGGCTGGGGTGGGGGTACTGGCTGTACTCCTCGCCCCGCTGCTCCGGGTGGCACGGGACCGCGACGACGATGGCGGGCAAGCCGCGGGCCGCGAGCGCACTCATCGCCTCGCCGACCTCCCAGGTCGCGCCGCCATAGGACCGGGACCGGAGGAAGGCGTTGCCTCCGTCATGCATGTAGATGACCGGATAGTGCTCGTCCGAATCGTCGTATCCCCGGGGCAGCCAGACAGCGATGTCCGCTGCTCGGGCCAGACCCGGAAGGTCGACGCCATCCCAGGTGCGCAGGTCACCGACGACGTCCGGGTCGTCGACGGGGATCAGGTCGTCCGGGCTCAGGCGCATGACGCAACGCTACCGAGCGGGTCTGCACACCGACGCAGGCACGTCACGCACCGTGGGCACTGGTCGAGGCCGACGTCCTCAAGGGCCGGACGCTGACGTCGTATCCCAGTCTGCAGACCGACATCCGCAACGCCGGCGGCACCTGGGTCGACGAGCGCGTCCACG
>CAZTOM010000515.1:0-1124 GCA_964615555.1 uncultured Actinomycetaceae bacterium | reverse complement strand
GCTCATCGCCTGGACGCCGAGCTGGCCGGCCAGTGCGCGCATGGTCAGGCCGTCCAGGCCGCTCTCGTCTGCGAGCCGAATCGCGGCCTGCACCACCCGCTCCGCCGTGAGCGGTTCGCGCGGAGGCACGTGACGCGTTCCCGTTCCGGGCGACTGTCCGCGGCCTGACGCCTGCCCGCGCCCGGCGGATTGCCCGCGGCCTGACGCCTGCCCGCGCCCGGCGGATTGCCCGCGGCCGCCCCCGGTGTCCGCGTCCCTGCCGCGATTCGCCATGCCGCCCTCCTCGTCCCTAGGCCCTTGCCCAACCTTACACCGTAGGGGTACAGTCCACCTTACAACGTAAGGCAGATCAGGAGGAGCGGTTGTGGACCACCAGAAGACGATTCCCCACCTCATGCAGGCAGCGGTTCGCACCCGCTACGGCGGACCGGAGGTGGTGGAGCGCGCCCATCTCCCAGTCCCACGTCCGGGACCGACGGAGGTACTGGTACAGATCGTCGCCGCTGGCGTGGACCGCGGCACCCACCACCTCCTCACCGGACGTCCCACGCTCATGCGGCTCGGAACGGGACTGCGCCGGCCTCGGCAGGCGGTGCTCGGCAGCGAGTTCGCCGGCGTTATCGCCGCGGTCGGAGACGAGGTGGACTCCGCCCTCTCCCCGGGCCTGTCCGTGTATGGCACCGCCACCGGGACCTTCGCCGAGTACGCGATTACCACACCCCAACGGATCTCCCCCGCCCCAGCAGGAACCGCCCTCACCGAGCTCGCAGCGCTCCCCATCTCCGGCCTCACGGCACTCCAGGCCCTCCGCGACCATGCCCGGATCGGTACCGGGGACCGCGTACTCGTGGTGGGGGCCTCAGGTGGCGTGGGAACACTCGCGGTGCAACTCGCCCGCGCCATGGGTGCCGAGGTCACCGCCGTCTGCTCCGCCGCCAAGGCCGAGACCGTGCGGTCACTCGGCGCCGCCCACGTGATCGACCACGCCACCACGCCCCTCCCCGCCGACGCCTCCTTCCATGCCATCCTCGACATCGGCGGCATGAACCCCATCCGCACGCTGCGCGGGGCGCTACGCCCCACCGGAACCCTGGTCCTCGTGGGCGGCGAGGGCGGTAGCGCAC
>CAZTOM010000514.1:0-1124 GCA_964615555.1 uncultured Actinomycetaceae bacterium | reverse complement strand
GCGATCGCGTTCGGCGGGGTGCCCACCGGCGTGCCCATGCCGCCGATGTTGGCGGCCACCGGGATGGACAGGGCCACTGCGGTACGGGAGGCCTGGTCCGGCATGGCCATCATGATCGGAATGACCACGGCAAACATCGCGGCGGTGGTGGCGGTGTTGGACATGAACATGGACAGCACCGCGGTGATCACCATGAGGCCGAGCACCATCATGCGGCCGGAGTTCTTGAACGGCTTCATGAAGATGGCGGCGATGTTCTTGTCCAGGCCGTACTTCTCCGCGCCGTCGGCGATCATGAAGCCGCCCAGGAACAGGATGATGACCGGGTTGGCGAGCGTGCCGAAGAACTCGGAGTATGCGGGGGCGTCCTCCCCCACCGGCAGGATCGCCTGGTTGGAGATGAGGAGGACCTCCAGCAGCATCACGAGGACGGCGGTGGCGAAGAGCGGGATGGCCTCCGTGATCCAGAAGACGATCGCCAGCAGGAAGATCGAGAGCATGCGCTCTCCGGGCTCGTCCAGGCCCGGGATGTCGAAGAAGAAGGGGAGGAGGAACGCGGCGATGCCGATCCCCATGCCCCACTTCTGGATGGGACGGAGTTTTGGCCGCGCGAGCGCGACATCCTGCGACATGTGCACATCCTTTGTGGAGCAACGGTGGAGGTCCGATGCCCAGCCTAGGGGACCGTTCGGGCGGGGTGCGGGAAGAGGGTCCCAAGTGTGACCAATACGAGAGGACCCCGTCCTGCCGCGGGGCAGGACGGGGTCCTTCTCGGGTCCGGACCGGGGTCCGCAGGCCGGCCGGGGGCCGGCCGGAGCGGGGTCCGGAGGCGGTCCGGGCCGGTTAGGCGCGGGCCTTCTCGCGCATCTCGAAGGTCTCGATGACGTCGCCCTCCTGGATCTCCTTGAAGCCAAGGCCGATACCGCACTCGTAGCCCTCGCGGACCTCGGTGACATCGTCCTTCTCGCGGCGCAGGGAGTCGATCTTGAGGTTGTTCTGGACCACCACGCCGTCGCGCAGGAGCCGGGCCGCGGTGCCGCGCCGGATGGTGCCGGAGCGGACGATCGAACCCGCGATGTTGCCGAACTTGGAGGAACGGAACACCTGGCGGATCTCGGCGGTGC
>CAZTOM010000513.1:0-1128 GCA_964615555.1 uncultured Actinomycetaceae bacterium | reverse complement strand
CGAACGACCTGGGGATCTCTGGCGCACGGTCGACATCATCGAGGACGTGGAGTGTCGATGCGCGGCCATGGGGCGTCAACGCGCAGCGGTCAATCGGGGCTTGGTCCCTGGTCCTTGTGAACGGAGCAGCGCCTCGGCACCAGCCCTGTCGCGCTCTCCCAACATCCACACACACGACATCACCGTCCTGACCTCCCAGCGGTAGAGGCCGAAGAGCGGATGTCCCAGGGCATCTCGCCATGCGTGACGAATCCCGCGATTCCGAACCCGATCGTTACGAGTGCGGCGGATGAGCACCATGATGATCGCGGAAGTCCTCCACGCCAGCCGTCGTCGACCAGCGGCCCTACGCTTGGCATCGCTCACCGTGCAGATCCTCCTCGTAGCGCGCTCCGTTTTCAGGTCGAGGTCATAGAGCGCCTCACGCACTGCTGCGACAGCGCTCTACGCCTCTGGATGACAGCCGCCGCGATGACCGATCGAACGGCCGTAAACCTCGCGGAACGTCTTGGCGGGCCGGTGGAGGGAGATGGTCGCACCAACCGCTATCCTGACGCCATGTCTGGGGTCATTGTCGACATGCTGTCGCCGTGTGAAGAGCAGCAGAGTCTCTGAGGAGGTCGCGTGACCGCGGGAAGCCACACGGTTCGGGGTAAGGATGTGCCTGTCGAGGATGAGCTTGAGGATGGGCGGCCTCAGGGCGGCGGCCATCGGGGACGACTGGCAAGTCGGGTGGCCGGACTGCTCGTGGCCGCTGTGACGGTGATGGGCTGCAACGCGCAGCCTGCGTCTCCGGCTCGTGTCGATGTTGACGCCACGACCGCCGTCGTCACGACGAGCCCGAGCCCGATGTCGGAGGTGAAAGCCACGCCAGAGCGTGTGCGGGGGGTCGTGCCGGTGGGGTTCGAGGAGTTCGAGCCACCTGACGGTACCTGTATCGCGGTGTGGGCGAACTGGCCCTCCGACTACCCACACAGCGATGCCGAGCTCGCAGTTTTGGCGCGCGAATGTCTGGCCTCCTACAGGGCGGTTGTCCTGGTGAACTTCGGCCTCAGTGACGTGAAGGCCCGCTGGCTGGCAGCCGAAGTGGAACGTATCGTGAGCGACGTCACTGATGGTCTGATCATG
>CAZTOM010000512.1:0-1133 GCA_964615555.1 uncultured Actinomycetaceae bacterium | reverse complement strand
TGGAATTGTCGGATCGCTATCTGACAGACCGCTTCCTGCCGGACAAAGCCATCGACCTGATCGACGAAGCGGCGTCCATGATTCGGGTAAAAAATTATGTGGCCCCCAACAATCTGAAGGAACTGGAAACCAGACTGGAAGAACTGGTGGGACAAAAGGACAAGGCCGTCGCCACCCAGGACTTTGAAAAAGCGGCCCAATTCCGGGACGAAATTAAAGAACTGAAAGCGGAAATTTCCCAGAAGGAAGAAGAATGGGAACAAAAGCGCACCACCAGCAAAATGGAAGTGGGCTTTGCGGAAATTGCAAAAATCGTATCCGACTGGAGCCATGTGCCGGTGACAAAACTCACCGAAGAAGAAAGTCAGCGCTATCTGAATCTGGATGAGGAACTGAAAAAGACCGTAATCGGCCAGGACAACGCGGTGGATTCCATCGCCCATGCCATCAAGCGGGCCCGGGTCGGCTTAAAGGATCCCAAAAAACCCGTGGGCAGCTTTATTTTCGTAGGCCCCACCGGGGTCGGGAAAACCTATCTGGCCAAATCCCTCGCCCAGGCTCTGTTCGGTTCGGAAGATGCCATGATCCGGGTGGATATGTCCGAATATATGGAAAAACACTCCGTCTCCCGGCTGGTCGGTTCGCCTCCGGGCTATGTGGGCTACGATGAAGGCGGGCAGCTAACGGAAGCCGTGCGCCGAAAGCCCTATTCCGTCATTCTCTTTGACGAAATAGAAAAGGCCCATCCGGATGTGTTCAATATGCTTTTGCAGGTACTGGATGACGGACGCCTCACCGACGGAAAAGGAAAGACGGTCAACTTTAAAAACACCGTCATCATTATGACTTCCAATGTGGGGGCCACCCGTCTGGATAAACGCAGCACCATCGGATTCTCCCACAACACGGAAAAAGAGAAGCAAGAATACGAACGCATGCGGGAAATCATCGAAGAAGAGCTGAAAAACACCTTCCGGCCGGAGTTTTTGAACCGGGTCGATGATATTATCGTATTTGCGGCCCTGGAACCGGAAAACATCCGCAAGATCGTCGACATCATGGTGAAAGATCTGGTCAATCGCCTGAAAGGCCTGGAGATCGACGTGGAAATCACCGATCGGGCCGCCGATCAC
>CAZTOM010000511.1:0-1134 GCA_964615555.1 uncultured Actinomycetaceae bacterium | reverse complement strand
GGGCACCAAACTGCGGTCCTTCCCGCTGCTCAGCGAGGCCTTCCTCGCCGCCGACTTCTCCTACTCCGTCGTCCGCCTGCTCCTGCGGTACATGACGCAGGAGAACCAGGAGGAACTCATCGCACTGGCGCGGGCCCACCCCTTCCCCGAGCTGAAGATGATGCTGGCCGGGCGGGACGCCCCGGGTTCCGCCCCCACCCTCAACAAGTTGTCCGTGGTCGTGGACCCGGAGACCGGAGAGCTCCGCCTGTGGGGCCGGCTCGACCCCGAACGGGGAGCCGAGTTCATAGCGGCACTCAAGATCTCGGAGCTGGCCAACCTGGTGGACCTGGAGGGTGTCGACAAGCAGACACTCGAGGACCCGGAGGCTGTGGCGGAGCTCGTCGACAAGGCGCGCGGCGCTGAGGGTACGGAACCGGACCAGGGCACAGGACCCCGGACCCGCTTCGGCGCACCCCTCGCGTCGACGGTGTTCACCGCATTCATGGGGCTGATCCACATCGCGCGGTCCCACCCCGTCAGCCGGGTCCGCGCCCCGGGGGCGGAGGTGAACGTCATGGTCACGCAGGACGGACGAGCCTTCATCCCCGGCCACCACGGTGGGCAGACCGGCCACCTGATGCGCGCGATCCTCAACGGGGCGGTCCGCTACCACCTGCTCGACCGCACCGGGCTGACGCTCAAAGTCACCCGTTCCACGCGACTGGCTACGGCCGCCCAGGTGAAGGCGCTGCTGACGGCCTGGGGTCACCAGTGCGCCGGCCCCGGTTGCGACCACACCCGCTTCCTCGAGTTCCACCACATCGTGCCCTGGGCGGAGGGTGGGATGACGGAACTGTCCAACCTCATCCCCCTGTGCTCGGGGTGTCATGCGCTGGTGAGCGCGGGGATCATGGTCATTCTCTTCGACACCGACCCGCGCCTGTTGCGTTTCCGGCTGCCGGGTGGTGAGAGCTACACCTCGGAGAACCGCGGCCTGGCGGTCACCGACGCCGCCATGGGCCGGTGGGGAGACAGGTACTTCAGCGGTCCGGTCCCCCGCGGCGATGAGCATCTCGTCGACGTCTGGGAGCACACCGACAGCTTCAACGATGACGACGATGGCACCGCACTGTGAGTGCGCCACGGCGCACT
>CAZTOM010000510.1:0-1143 GCA_964615555.1 uncultured Actinomycetaceae bacterium | reverse complement strand
GTCGCCTACAACCTCGCGGCCGACTCTGCCTGGCTGTCGATCGTCGATTCCGCCGGCGATGCCCCTGCGGAGACGGTGCAGGTGACCGTGGGCGATACCTTCACCATCGGCACCGACGGGTGGACCGTCCACACCATCAGCGCCGACGACGCCGACCCTGCCGCTCCCGGGGCCGGTCCCGGCACCGTGGTGGTCGCCCCGAACTCCTAGCGGCTCCACGGGAGTCGGTGCTGAGTCGCCCATCGGCTATCCGACCCGGGTGGCCACCTCCCGGAAGCCGATGTCGTCCTGCTCGGTGTAGGTGTCACCGGCACAGGTGAACGTCACCGAACCGGTGCCCGGCTGCAGGTCGCGCACCTCGTCGTCACCGTTGTCGTTGACGATCGTCATGGTGCCCTCCGAGGACTCGACCCGGAAGCTCATCGTCGATCCTGAGATGCTCACCTGATAGGTGACGGTGCCATCGAAGATGACGGTGGCCGGCTCGCCGTTGACGCTCATCGTCGCCTCGTCCTTGTCGTAGGTGACGACGTGACGTCCGTTCTCGTCGAAGGTGAAGGTCCGCTCCAGCCCGGTGAGCACCACCTCACCCTGCGGAGAGGTGGTCCTCTGCTCGTACTCCGTGGTCCGCCAGGTGCCGACGAGGCACTGATCGATCGCCGTGGACCCCTGCTCCGCGCCCGACCCGCCAGTTGCCGCGCCATCGTTCGACCCCGCCGTGTTCGGGGATGAGCCGCCCGATGTGCTCTGCCCCAGCGCGCCGCTCTGCGCAACCTCACTCATCGCGATCCCGACGACGAGTCCCGCGATGAAGATCAATCCGGCGGCGAGGACCGCGCCGAGGGTGAGGGCGACGATCTTCCAGGCGGCCATGCGGGGACGGTGTTCCTGCGGTGCCGGTGGGTGCGACATCCGGGGCGCCGACGTCGGGTCGGCGGGGTGATCACTCATTCGGTTCCGATCGCTCATCACGCTCCACTGCCAGGCCGACCGAGCACCGGGGCTCGGTAGGTGAACTGATCGAATCCATCGGCTTGGGGTCGAAGCACAGGCACAACCGTCATCCTATGCACCGCTTCGATGACGGCATCCCGCCTCGGGGCCGGAGTCCTCCGGCGACCACAGATGCCATACTGGGTCGCT
>CAZTOM010000509.1:0-1144 GCA_964615555.1 uncultured Actinomycetaceae bacterium | reverse complement strand
GTGCCTGTTCGTTGAGACTCCGTTCCTGGATGCCACGGCCGGCGCGGTCGAGAAGATCGATGCCTTGGCGCGGCGGGTGGTGATCGGCGCGGACTCTGGTACGTCCGGGGTCTCCGTAGACGAGACGTTCGAGGCGTTCATGGACTCTGCACCCTCCTCCGATCGGGTTGGGGTGGAACTCCAGCCCTCGGACCCGTTCTGCATGACATTCACTGGGGGCACTACCGGAATGCCTAAGGGGGTGCTGGCGAGCCACCGGAACCGGGACATCACTGCACACACCGTGATGGTGGAAGAACGCCTCGAGGACACGGACGTGGTGGCAATCGTAACCCCCATGTTCCACGTGGCCGCGCTCAACATCATGTTCCAGCCAGCCATGTTGTGCGGGGCTACCACCGTGCTGCAGACCAAGTGGAGCGTGGAGGAGTTCGTGCGCAACGTGCGAGAGCACGGGATCACGGCAGGATTCATGGTGCCCACGCAGGCGCTCATGCTGGTCTCGGACGAGACCGTGGACTTCGGCGAGCTCTCCACGTGGAAGAAGTTGTCCTTCGCGGGCGCGCCCATGCCCGACTGGGTGCAGAGCGAGCTCATGGAAAAGCTGCCAGAACTGCGGCTCACCCAGATCTATGGCCAGTCCGAAGTGGGCGTGGTGACGGCGCTGCCGCACAGGTTCCTCCCGGAGAAGCTGGGATCCGTGGGCCGTCAGGCGTACAACGTGGATCTCGCGCTTCTGGATCAGGACGGAAACCCGGTGAAGCAGGGCGAGATCGGGGAGCTGTGCGGCCGCGGGGAGAACGTGATGCTGCGCTACCACAACGATCCCGAGGAGACGGCGCGGTTCTTCCGCGGGGGCTGGGGTTGGACCGGTGACCTCGCGCGGATGGATGCGGACGGTTTCATCTTCCTGGTGGACCGCTCGAAGGACATGATGATCTCCGGAGGGGAGAACATCTACCCCAAGGAAGTGGAGAACGCGATCTTCCGCCACGAGGCGGTGGGGGACTGCGCCGTGATCGGGGTGCCGGACAAGAAGTGGGGTGAGGCGCCCGTGGCCTACGTGGTGTTGCGATCTGATCGAGAGGCCACGCCAGAAGAGCTCATCGAACACTGCGAGGGAATTTTGACGGCCTACAAGGTG
>CAZTOM010000508.1:0-1145 GCA_964615555.1 uncultured Actinomycetaceae bacterium | reverse complement strand
GCCCCCACTGCCAGCCTGCTCGCCCGCGCTCCCCGACGACGCACCCCGGCCCTCGCCGTCGCCCCCACTGCCAGCCTGCTCGCCCGCGCTCCCCGACGACGCACCCCGGCCCTCGTCGTCGGCGGGCGTTCCGGCGGTCTCCTCCACGAGGAACTGGGCCACCACGAGGACGGCCTCCTCGCCCTCCACGGAGCGGCCCGGGACCACCACCTGGGAGCCCCACGTGCCGGCGGCCTCCACCTTGCGGAGCTGGTGGTCGGTGAGGAAGGTGGTGCCGGGGGTGAGCACCTCGGTGAGGGGGTCGGGCTGCGAGGCGAGGCGTTCGGCGGCGGTGCGCTCGGCCTCGGCGGCGCCACGGATGGCGGCGCGGTCGAGCTGCCAGGAGCCGAGCTGGATGAAGAGCAGTGCGCCCACCAGCACGAGCGCCAACAGCGCCATGTTCTTCCGGGTCCACGCAGCTGCCCGCCACTCGTCCCAGGTCACGCGCGTCATGTCTGGCATCCTATTGCGCTTCCCCGAGAGGTCCTGCATCCCGCGGGTTACGGTTGAAGGGACGACGCCCGCAACGCGAAGGACGGCACGTAATGAGTACTGCCTGGAAGCGAGGATCGGGAGCCCCGATCTCGGACGAACACGCGAACCTGATCGACCAGTGGTTCCGAGCGGCGAACTACCTCTCGGTGGGTCAGATCTACCTGATGGACAACCCCCTGCTGCGCGAGCCTCTCGCCCGCGAGCACGTGAAGCCGCGGCTGCTGGGGCACTGGGGAACCACGCCGGGGCTGAACTTCCTCTATGCCCACATGAACCGGGCCATCCGGGAGCGGGAGATCTCCACGCTGTATGTGACGGGCCCCGGCCACGGCGGCCCCGGCCTGGTGGCGAACACGTACCTCGAGGGCACCTACTCGGAGGTCTACCCGAACATCGGCCAGGACGAGGAGGGCCTCCAGCGCCTCTTCAAGCAGTTCTCCTTCCCCGGCGGGATCCCCTCGCACGTGGCCCCGGAGACCCCCGGATCGATCCACGAGGGCGGCGTGCTCGGCTACGCGCTCTCCCACGCCTACGGCGCTGTGTTCGACAACCCGGACCTGCTCGCGTTCACCGTGGTGGGCGACGGCGAGGCGGAGACCGGGCCGCTGGCC
>CAZTOM010000507.1:0-1145 GCA_964615555.1 uncultured Actinomycetaceae bacterium | reverse complement strand
GATCCGGCGCGGCTGGGTGTGGCCGATCATGCCCGTGATGCCGCGGCCCATCTCGAGCAGGATCTTGGGGAGCTGGGTGGTCTTCCCGGAGCCCGTCTCACCGGAGATGATGACCACCTGGTTTCTCTCGATCGCCTCGCGGATGTCCGCGCGGCGGGCGGAGACCGGGAGCTCCTCCGGGTAGGTGATGACCGGGACGGAGTCGCGGCGCGTGGCGAGCTGCTCGGGGGAGTAGCGGTGCGGGCGGCGGGGGCGGCGAGCGTCCTGGGTGCGCCGGGGGCGCCGGCCGCGGGGGGAGCGGCGGCGCTCGGGGTCACCGGGAGCGGACATGGCCTCCATTCTCCCGCACGGCGGGGCGGGGACGCCAAAGGTATTCCCCAACGCGCGGACCAGCGGCGATGTTGTTAGCGTGAATTGTGGCGGCCCTCCCCTCGGGCCGCGGAGCTGCGAGACGGAGCAACAAGAGCGACAACAAGGAGGCGCCATGCCTTGGGGACTTCTCGGATGGATTGTGATCGGCGGCCTGGCAGGCTGGGCGGCATCCAAGATCATGAAGCGCGACGATCAGGCGGGCTGCCTGACCAACATCGTGGTGGGAATCATCGGCGCACTGCTCGGAGGGTTCCTCCTGAGCTTCGTGGGCCTCGGCGACCGGGAGACCGTAATCGGATCGTTCATCACGGCGCTGCTCGGCGCGGTGGTGTTCCTCTGGCTGCTCGGCGTGATGTTCGGGAACCGCCGGGGTGGGAACACGCGCGACTAGGGCTCCGAGCCGCCCAAACAAATACCCTGATTCCTCCCGAACATAAACTGTTGGTGGACACGGAAGTCGTTGTGCCGCCCCCGTGCCCCTTCTAGCGTCGCAAGGGACAGCTGAGAATCCTGGGAAGGAGAGGCGGCTCGCGTTTTCGCGTGTGCAGGGCGCGCGCGAAAACGCGGAGCTGTTTGCCCTCCCTCGACGATTGTGGGGAGTGGCGTGCTGATGTTCACGCGCAGGGGTACCAACGGTTCGAGCGGAACCACCACGGCAAGCGCCTCCGGCGCACGGCACGCACGCGGGGACTCTCTGCACGTGAGCGACGGCGAAGGAAGGGCCTGGGTGCCGGTAGGCGCCTGACGTAGAGGGGCGGGCGGAGCCTGAAAGG
>CAZTOM010000506.1:0-1161 GCA_964615555.1 uncultured Actinomycetaceae bacterium | reverse complement strand
GGCGGGAGGCGACGGCGGCCGCGGGGCCCTCGGGCGGGACGGGGTAGTCGAGCGGCTGGACGGCGGGGGTGGCGGGGCGGCGGCGGCGCAGGGCGGCGGTGACCAGCCAGATCGGGATGCCGAGGATCACGATCCACGGCACCACGGCCATGAGGAAGACGATTGCGCCGTCGGTGGAGTCGAGGAAGGAGCGCCAGCCACGCTCGAACGCGTTCGGGACGCGGTGGGAGGTGGCGGCGGCATCCGGGGCGAAGTCCACGGTGAGGGTGGACATGGAGACCTGGTTCTGGAGGTAGGCGAGCTGGGCGGTGAGCGAGTCGAGCTCGGCCTGGCGCTCGGTGATCATGGCCTCCGCCTCGAGGATGTCCGCGGTGGTGGCGGCGCCCTCCATGAGCTGGGTGAGGCGGTCGATGGAGGTCTGGAGGGCCTCCATGCGGGCCTCGAGGTCCGTGAGCCTCTGGCCCACGTCCGTGGAGGTGGAGGACTGCTCCTGGACCTCACCGAACTCGCCGAGCCGGTCCACGAGCTCCTGGTACTTGTCCGCCGGGATGCGCACGGTCACGGTGGCGGTGGGGTAGTCGCCGCTGGCCGAGGTCTCCGACTCCGCCACCAGGCCGCCGAGCGCGACCGTGGCGTCCGTGAAGTTGGCGGCCGCGGTGATCGGGTCCTCGGCACGAAGCGTGGCCGTGCCCGTGGTGACCAGGGCCTGCTGGGACACGGACGAGGAGGAGCCCGTGGAGCCCGTGGTCGAGCCGCCCGCTCCCGGGGCGCCCGTGGCGGCCTCACCGGGGGCGGCCACGTCCTGGTCTGAGACGGCAGGGGCGTCGTAGCCTCCGGAGGTGGCACCGCAGCCGGTGATACCGATGGCGGCCAGGGCCGCTACCGCGGCAACTCGGCGGAGACGCTGGGTGAGTGATGTGGTCATGGGTTCAGCGTGCGCGCGCCGGGGGCTGCGTTCAAGGAACGATGCAGAAAAGTTTCCGAACCGATGCTGATCAGTGATGTTGCCCCACCAGGCGGCGGGAGCGGGTCAGAACACCTCGCCCACCACGAACACGGTGAGGGCGCCGAGCAGGATGAGGGCGAACATGATCGCCAACTCCTTTGTGGACCGGTCCCTGAACATGCGCCCATCCTAGTGAGCCGCTGGTCCCTTCCACC
>CAZTOM010000505.1:0-1162 GCA_964615555.1 uncultured Actinomycetaceae bacterium | reverse complement strand
GAACTGCACCCGGGACGTAGTGCTGCGCTAGTCCGAGATCACTCCGGACCAGTTGAGGCCGAAGCCGAACTTCCAGTCGTTTCCTGCAGCGTCAACGTAGGTCGTCATGTCCTCACCGATACCCTCGGCCTGCGCTTCCACGGCGTCCATGTCGAGGGGGAACCCGATGGGGAGACGGCCCTGAGACTCGTGCAGTCCGGCTGCGACGGTGAGTGTTGCTAGGTCGCTGACACCGAATCCCACGAGGACCGCGTTGGAGGACGCTTCGAACTCCACGGGAACAACAGGGTTGTTCGCCTTGACGATGGTGATGATCGGAATCTCGTTGCCCGACTCCTCGACCGCAGCAACCGCGCGTTCGAACGCCCGGATGTCCGCCTCGTTCGAGATGCGGGAAGTGGCCCCAAGATAGGAACGGTTCTCCTTGGTGCCATCCTCGAGGATGTCACCACCGATCGATTCAGCGCGAACGTTCTCACCGTCTGCCGTGTAGGGAGCCCACTGGAGTGAGAGCGGGTACCATTCACCGGTCTCGCGGTCCTGCCCGGCATGGGAGAACGGGTTGCCGTTGTTGGGCGAACGGAGACCGACGAGAACAAGATCCACGTCCGCCAGGTCCGGAGCCGTCTGCGAGGTGACGTTTCCGTCATCGTCCAACTCGACGGTGTCAGTGATCACGGTGCCGAAGATCTCTTCGGCGGCCTCGACGCTGAGCGACGGGCCCTCGACCACCGAGGCGGGGCCGAATGAGCCGGCGAAACCAATGTCGAAGGTATGGGGGATGTAGACAGTGAGCTCCGCCAGGTCTGCCTCAGTGGCCTCGGCGATGGCCCCATCGTTCTTCACCATGACAACCGAGTTGAGCTGCGCATTGAAGCCAGCCTCGATCTTGTCCGCGGATCCCACAGTCTCGAGGGACTCATCGAGGTCAACGAACGGTGAGTCGAACAAGCCTGGAGCGAAGTAGTTCTTGAGGATCCGGGTGCCGGACTCAACCCAGCGAGTGTCCGCATCCACATCAACGTTGCCAGCCTCGAACTCCGTCTGCCACATGTCATACGCCTCGAGGATGAACTCGGCCTTGTTCACGCCGCCGAACATGTCAACGCCGTTCTTGAGGACGGTGAAATAGCGCTCGGTCGGTGTCATGTCCTCAGCACCC
>CAZTOM010000504.1:0-1163 GCA_964615555.1 uncultured Actinomycetaceae bacterium | reverse complement strand
GGGGGGTTGTCTATCAAGTCCTGGACGAATGCCTTGACGTTCTCATTCATGGGGAAGTCCTTTGTCGATGTGCTGCAGTTCAACACCCGGATGCGCGGTTGAGGATCTTCTTGTTCTGGACCGACGATGCGGCGTCAGCCAACTGGCGTTGCATCAGCATGGCTGCGGGCTGCTCCACCGCCCACTAGGAACGAAGACAACCCCGCGATGCCGTCGAATCGGTTCCACCGTCCTTATCAAAAGCACTCAGCGGCCGACGCAGGTTACGACTGAAGCGGGTCCTGTGGAAGTTTGCTCCGCCAGTACCTCACCATCGAGCGAGATCTTGCACGTGATGGTAGATGCGTCCATGGAGCCCTGAGCCATCAGCGTGAACATCTGCGGGCTGAATGCGCCGTCGCCCGAGACCTCAATCTTCTTGACAAACGGCAGCTTCGCGTCCGTTGCTATCTCCTGTCCGTAACTCCCATCGTCAAACGTTGCGTAGGTCACGTTCAACGCAGAGCCCGCATCGCTCGTCACCTCATACGTGAGAGTGCCAGCCTCGGCGGCAGGCTGCTCCTCCTGCGATGCATCTTCAGGTTCTTCACCGGTGGCCGGGGAAGATGGTGCCGAGATGGCGGGACTGGATATGGCAGGAGCGGGTGCCGCTTGCTGTTGAGTCGTCGCGGTCGGCTGCTCGAAAGCTGCGTCCCCCCACACCTTGTTGTCGCAGATGTTCTTCTTCATGCTGTCTTGAAGTTCTGCAGCATTCTCGGCTGTGAGCTGATACTCAGCCCTCATGAGGTTAATGAAGAAGCCCTCGGATGAAGACCTTCCCGGTTCCAGCAACGTACAGATTGTGTGGAAGACCTCGTCCTGATCTTCGCCTTCTAGGAACTCTTGGAGAGTGACGCCGGCGATGTCCTGGAGGTCCTTCTCGAAGGCCGCGACTGGGTCTGACGTGCCGCACCCTGCCAACACCAGCAATCCCGCTGCTGCGATCGACCCGACACGCTTCCTCATGATGCATCTCCCTATGCTTGCAATGGCCTGATCTCAGCGTATGCGACTCAAGAGAGGAATCAGGCTGGAGTAGTAGTGGATCAGCTTCAATGTCAGACGGTTCACAACCGTCTCAACCGGGCATCGGACCGTACCGGACTATCCAGGTTCACCTGCAA
>CAZTOM010000503.1:0-1163 GCA_964615555.1 uncultured Actinomycetaceae bacterium | reverse complement strand
AATGGAGCCCATGCCCCGATATACTTTAAAGCGGCGCCCCTCGTACAATTCTTCTTCACCGGGACTTTCCGCGGTACCGGCAAACAGGGATCCGATCATGACAACATCCGCCCCGGCGGCAATGGCCTTGGTGATGTCTCCGGAGTACTTAATGCCCCCGTCGGCAATAATCGGCACATCGTATTTGGCCGCCACCTCTGCCGCCGCCATCACCGCACTGATTTGGGGTACACCGATGCCCGTTACCACCCGGGTCGTACAGATAGAACCGGGTCCGATCCCGATTTTCACACAGTCGGCTCCGGCTTTGATCAACGCTTCCGTACCTTCGGCTGTCGCCACGTTTCCGGCGATCAATTGAAGATCCGGGAATTTTGCTTTAATCCGGCCGATGGTATTTAGCACCCCTTCCGAATGACCGTGGGCGGTGTCGATGACCACCACGTCCACTTTGGCCTCGATCAGGGCTGCGATGCGATCCATTACATCGGGGCTCACGCCGACGGCGGCCCCCGCCAGGAGCCGTCCCGCAGAATCCTTCGCCGCATTGGGATGCTGAATGGTCTTTTCGATATCTTTAATGGTGATCAGTCCGGTGAGCCGATAGGCGTCATCCACCAGGGGCAATTTCTCAATTTTATGTTTTTTCAAAAGCTGCAGGGCATCATCCATGGAGATTCCCTGCTGGGCCGTCACAATGTTTTCCGAGGTCATTACTTCATCCACCCGCTTTTCCGTTTCCGTTTCAAAGCGAATGTCCCGATTGGTCAGGATTCCCTTTAATACATTGTTCTCATCCACAATGGGAACCCCGGAAATACGATAATGGGCCATTAAGTCCAGGGCTTCCTGAATTCGGTTGTGGGGCTGCAGGGAGAAGGGATCGGTGATTACCCCGTGCTCCGAGCGTTTGACCCGATCCACTTCCCGGGCCTGCTGTTCAATTGTATTGTTTTTATGAATAATACCGATGCCGCCTTCCCGGGCCATGGCGATGGCCATGCGGGATTCCGTGACCGTATCCATACCGGCGCTCATCAGCGGAATATTTAACGCTACTTTTTTTGTAAGACGGGTGCGCACATCCGTTTCCCTCGGCAGGATGGACGAATGCTGCGGCACCAGCAGAATGTCGTCGAAAGTGAGTCCTTCTACATAGTATT
>CAZTOM010000502.1:0-1166 GCA_964615555.1 uncultured Actinomycetaceae bacterium | reverse complement strand
GCAGCAGGATCTGATAGCCGGGCAGCGCCTCGGCCAGCGCCGTAACCTGCTCGTGGAGTTGGCCGGCATTGTCCTGCGCGGCAGCGAACGAGGCACCGTGCCAGGTCGGTGCGTAGAGGATCACCGGCCGTCCGTCCAATTCGATACCGGCGGCACCGAGACCAGCGACCATGGCTCGGCGAGTGTCCGCGGACACGACGTGGCGGTCCGTGCGCGGCGAACCGGTAGTGATCACCTGTCCAGTGAAGATGTTCCCCAACTGATATGAACCGCGATACATGCGTTCCCTCATGTCCTCGCTCTCCGCAAGGAGGTGGGTCGCCATGAGGAAGTTCCGGACGGTGTTGGCACTGCCCACTCGGCCGTCAGGTTCGTCATAGCCCATCGTTTTCAACGGTGTCCCGTGCCAGGTGTTCAGGTAGATCTGGCCGGGCCGGGTCCCGAACCACGCTGGAAATGTCGCATTGTTGACGAGGGTTCCTGCTGTGGAGAGCCATCGCAGATAGGCCGCTGTCCCCGGCCGGATCACGGTGACCCGAGGGTCGTCGATGACGGGCCCGAGCCAGTCTCCCGCAGCACCCTCGGTGGCCGACTCCCGCAGGACGACTATGTGTCGAAGGTGAGACAGATCTGCGGCCGCAAGCACCTCGGTGAGGAGCGCCTCCGGATGACATAGCAGGCCGCGGCCACCGAAGGACTCCCAGAGTACGACCTCTTTGCGTAATGGGAGCCGAGCGGCCAACGCTGCAGCTTGCAGCGGCGCCGCCCGCCGAATCCGCTGACTCATCCGCGTCAGAAGGGATACGACGTGCCGAGCCTGTCCGGTCACCGTCATGAGCGCTGCAGGAACGCATCTATGAAGCGCGAAGAAGCGTGACCATCCTCCATCCCGGTGAACCGTTGCCGGAATGCGGCGTAACGGTCCGAGTAGGCGGATCGGACGGACTCGAGGTTCTGCAGGGCTGCGATCACCTCGTCGGTGCAGGAAAGGAGGGGCCCGGGCGCCTCAGCCTCGAAGTCGAAGTAGAATCCGCGCAGTTGATCACGGTATTCATTCAGGTCGTAGGTGAAAAACAACATGGGCCGTCCGGTGTTGGCATAATCGAACATCACGGAAGAGTAGTCGGTGATCAGGACATCTGCGATGAGGTACAAATCGGCAATGT
>CAZTOM010000501.1:0-1166 GCA_964615555.1 uncultured Actinomycetaceae bacterium | reverse complement strand
TGAACACCCAGCGGGGGAACATGTTCTGGGTCCAGCCCATGAGCTTGTCCCAGTTCTCCCCGATGTTGATCTCCGCGAACCAGAACCCGAACGAGCGGGCGAGGTCGGCGTTGGTCTTGGTGGAGGCGATCACCAGCCAGAAGATCGGCACCAGGAAGTAGAGCAGCGCGAAGACGAGGAGCACCATCGTGATCGTGCGCGTCACAGGCTTGGGGGCGATCGAGCGCGGCGGCATGCCCTCCACGGAGGGGCGGTAGGTGCGGCCGTCGGCCAGCGTTGCGAGGGACTTGCTCATGTCAGTCCGCCTTCCTCTGCAGGAGCGCGTAGCCCACGGCCAGCACGCCGGCGATCAGCGCCATCATCACGGACACGGCTGAGGAGAATCCCACGCCGGAGATCAGGTTGCGGTTGTTGTAGGCCATCATCATCGGGGTGTAGTT
Source organism: uncultured Actinomycetaceae bacterium (assembly GCA_964615555.1). Taxonomy (GTDB): domain Bacteria; phylum Actinomycetota; class Actinomycetes; order Actinomycetales; family Actinomycetaceae; genus JAAZBW01. Next base: position 726 of record CAZTOM010000501.1, on the reverse strand, counting down.
CTCCCCCATCCAGGGGTTCACGGTGTACATGACCGTGGGCTCGTTGAAGAGCTGGATCGTGCCGATGATGGACAGGAGCACGGCGAGCAGCGCCGCGTTCCGCACGAGTGGGATCTTAATCTTGGTGTTGATCTGCCACCCGGTGGCGCCGTCGATCCGGGCCGCCTCGTAGAGCTCGGAGGGGATCGACTTCAGGGCCGCCATGAAGATCAGCATGTTGTAGCCCGTGTAGGTCCACGTGGTCATGTTGGCCATGGAGGCCAGGATGACGCCGAGGGCCATGAAGTTGGTGCCCTCGGGCAGGTAGGGCAGGAACGGGGAGAGCCCGGGCGAGTAGAGGTAGAGCCACACCATGGCGGCCACCACGCCGGGGATCGCGTAGGGCAGGAAGTAGGAGAGGCGGAAGAAGCCGGGGCGGCGCACCGCGAAGGAGTCCAGCAGGAGGGCCAGCAGGAGGGCGGACCCGATCATGATGGGGATCTGGATGGCGGCGTAGCCCACCACGCGGGCCATTCCCACCCAGAAGTCGGGGTTCCCGGCCACGTTGGCGTAGTGCTCGAACCCGATGAACGTGCGCACCGGCTCGCCGCCGCCGAACAGTCCGCCGCCCTGCGGGACCTTCTTGTAGAAGGACTCCACTCTCGCGGGCGATCGCGGGCAGCTCGGTGCCGTCGGAGTTGCGCACCGCGTCCGCCCCGAGCCGTTCGATGAGCTCGCGCACGGCCT
>CAZTOM010000500.1:0-1167 GCA_964615555.1 uncultured Actinomycetaceae bacterium | reverse complement strand
ACGCGCTACATCGGGGGACGGTCGCCCTGTGCCTCTACGACGTGACCACCCTCTACTTCGAGACAGAGAAGGAGGACGGGCTGCGCAAGGTCGGGTACTCCAAGGAGAGGCGGGTCGATCCCCAGATCGTGGTCGGTCTCCTCGTGGACTCCGCGGGATTCCCACTCCAGATCCAGTGCTTCGAGGGCCGCAAAGCGGAGACCCACACCCTCCTGCCCGTCCTCGAGGCGTTCAAGGCCCTGCACGGGCTCGATGACCTGATCGTCGTGGCCGATGCGGGGATGTTGTCCGCCTCGAACCTGGACGCGCTCGAGGAAGCGGGCTACCGGTTCATCGTCGGCTCACGCATCTCCAAGGCCCCCTACGACCTGGAACAGCACTTCGCCACGAAGGGGACGTTCTTCACGGATGGGCAGATCATCGAGACCACCACCCCCATGGGACAGGCACGCACGCAACGCCGGATCGTCTACCAGTACTCGAAGAAACGCTTCGTGCGTGACAACCAGACCATCACCCAGCAGGAGAACCGAGCCCGGGCGATCCTCGCGGGGGAGGCCCGCCCCAAGACCGCCCGCTTCCTGAAGAAGACCGGCACCCAGGCCAAGATCGATGAGACGGCGATCCAGCAGGCCCGGGACCTAGCCGGCCTGAAGGGCTACATCACCAACATCCCGCCAAAGACCATGGACGGGCAGGGGATCGTCGGCGCCTATCACGAGCTGTGGCAGGTGGAACGCTCCTTCCGGATGGCCAAGACCGACCTCGCGGCCCGGCCCATCTACCACCGGCTCCGCGACTCGATCGAAGCCCATCTCACCGTCGTCTTCGCCGCCCTCGCCATCTCCCGTCACCTCCAAGACACCACCGGCATCACCGTCAAGAAGATAGTGCGCGAGCTCAAACCCCTCCGCGACGTCACCATCACCATCGCCGGGCACGACATCATCGCCGCCCCCGACCCCAGCCCCACAGCACGCGACATCCTCGACCGGCTCCCAGGGCACTAAAGAGGTCCAACTCAGGAGCTCCTGGGGCCGGAGTACTCCATGGCCTCCAATACCCTGAACACGGAGTCCTCGATCTTCCTCTCCCGCTCCCTAGAGCAGGCCCAGGGCGAGGACATGATCGAGAAGCAGAACGCCGAGCAGGGCCTGATGCCGATCG
>CAZTOM010000499.1:0-1167 GCA_964615555.1 uncultured Actinomycetaceae bacterium | reverse complement strand
CGCGCAGTCCGAATTCGACTACCGCGTCGTCGATGCGATCGCGTCGGTCCCGAACGCCGTCGTCCTCCAACCCGCTCCGGGGCGCTACACCGAGGTTGAAGTGAGCGGCCTGCGCGTCGCCGGGTTCAATGATCCTCGCTGGTTCGGTGACAGCGGATCCCGGTCCGCCGAGAAGCAGCAGCCGGCCCGCGAGCAGTTCTTGACCGCGTTCGAAGGACGACAGCTTGATCTGGTTGCAGGTCACGAGCCATGGGCGGTGCGCGACCTCACGGACGTGGGCGTTGTCGTGCACGGACACATGCACAGCACCCAACTGGAGGACAACCGGATCCAGACCGGGACATTCACGGGTGGAGGTCCGTTCAGTCACTTCCGCGAGCAGCAGCCCGGCGAGGAGTTGACCGGACAGACGTTCGCCTTCGACGTGCTGACCTTCGACACTCGGTGTCGCCTCGCGACGCTGACCCGATACAGTTACCGCAACATCGTGCGTGGGGCGCCGCTGTACGACTCCATTACCCTCGTCAACGGCTCGCGGATCGACACCCGCCCGATCGCGGATGACGATGCCAGGAGCTGCTGGCCCTTCGCGGGAGTCACGCATCGGACCGTGGAATCCAGGTCGTACACCACACAGGACGAATCCGACGTAGCACCGACCGGACCTGGTGACGGCTAGCTCTGGTGGAGGGCTCGGTCTCGGACGGGTGGTTGAGAACACGCCCACTTAACTGCCAGTCGGCTGACGCTTCTGGCACTATGGAACCGTTTTTCACCAGTCGCCTGGTGTTGGATACTTGTAACGAGGTTAAGGAGATAGCCGACGGTGCGTGTTCTCCTGCTCTCGCACTACTACGCGCCGGAGACCGGTCCTCCGCAACTGCGCTGGTCCGCCCTGGCCCGAGAGTTCGCTTCCGCGGGACACAACTTGGACGTCATCGCACCGCATCCTCACTATCCGAGCGGGTCTCTTCTGGAGGGATACACACCGCAAGGAGACTGGCAGTACCCGGAGCAGGGTGCCCACGGAGAGTCGATCTATAGGGTCCGGTTCCGGCCGACCCGGGGGACGCTTCGCTCGGTCATGATTGACCAACTCATCGTCGCTGCTGGTTCGGTCGCTGCGGTTGCACGGCTTCGTCGACGTCTGGCCCCAGACGTCATCAT
>CAZTOM010000498.1:583-1168 GCA_964615555.1 uncultured Actinomycetaceae bacterium | reverse complement strand
CCTTCAAGATTTGCTCGTCGTATCGACGTCTCGTGGTCGAACTGGGGCTTCGGAATCGAGCCGCTTGAGCGCTCCTGCGCGCGGCTGGCGGCAGCCGGTCTCGGGTACATCGAACTCCACGGTAATCACTACGGCAAGGACCTGGGCTATGAGGTGGGCCCGACGCTAGAGGTGCTCAGCGCACATGGTCTGAAAGTTTCCGGCGTCTGCGGCATGTTCTCCGACGACAACGACCTCTCTTCCAACCGGCCAATCCAGCAGCAGGAGGCTATTGAGTACATCCGCCGGGAGGTCGAGTTCACCGCCGCGATGGAGGGCACGTACCTTCTCGTCGTACCGGGCTCGGTAGGCCGCCCGGAGCCGTACGACGCCTCGGAGTTCCCACGCTCCGTGGAAGCACTCCAGCGCGTGGCAGACGTGTTCGTGGAGCACAACATCAAGGCCGCTATCGAGCCGATCCGCTCCGCCGAGGTCTCACTGGTACGTTCCGTGAGAGACGCCGTGAAATATATCGAAGCTGTGGACCATCCGGGAGTGCAGCACATCAACGGCGACGTCTACCACATGCAGGTAGAGGAGGCGAAC
>CAZTOM010000498.1:0-573 GCA_964615555.1 uncultured Actinomycetaceae bacterium | reverse complement strand
CTGGCGACCGGCTCGTGAACCTTCCCCTTGCCGACTCTAATCGCCTCGCCTTGGGCAAGGGCTCCATGGACGTAGACACCATGATCATGGCCCTTTACCTCATCGGCCAGAACGAAGAGGGCCGCTACGTGACGCCGGAGCCCCTTGGCCCAGGTGCGGGCCCATATGCCGCGCGTACGGCGATGACAGATCCGCGCGTTCTCGACGCCCTCGTCCACGACACGGTCTCATACTTCCGCGAGCGGGAGGAAGTGGTTCTCTCGCTTTCATAGGGCACCACGGCACGGATACCAGTCTGGGGAGGTCCGTCTTCCCAGGCTCAGCGACGACGATGACGATCATGAATCGGACGAAGAGTGAGGAGGAGTAGGGGCATCATGAGCCAGCGAAGAATTGTCTTGAGTGAACTCCCTGAGGAGGTACGGGAGGCTGTGGCTGTCACGCGTCAACGCGTCAGCGATCTCCACGAGGAGTTGATCCGGTGGGAACTTGTGGTGTGGACCGCCGGGAATGTCTCCGAGCGGGTCCCAGGCTCGAATCTGATGGTGATCAAACCGTCAGGCGTGCGCTACC
>CAZTOM010000497.1:0-1168 GCA_964615555.1 uncultured Actinomycetaceae bacterium | reverse complement strand
GCCCGCGCCGAGGGCGGCGCCGAGGACCCGCGCAAGCTCCCGAGCGGCGAGGAGGCCGAGGTCTTCCGCAGCCTCGGCGTGGGCGTCGAGGACGAGGAGATCAAGGAGAAGCTCGCCGAGTTCGGGGTGGAGTTCGACGTCTACTTCCACGAGGACTCGCTGCACGAATCGGGCGCGGTGGAGAAGGCCCTCGGCGTGCTGCGCGAGCGCGGGCACGTGTTCGAGGCCGACGGCGCCACCTGGATCCGCACCACCGAGTTCGGGGATGACAAGGACCGCGTGGTGGTGAAGTCGGACGGCGAGGCCGCCTACTTCGCGGGCGACGTGGCCTACTACCTGGACAAGCGCGAGCGCGGCGCCGACCACGTGATCATCATGCTGGGCGCCGACCACCACGGCTACGTGGGCCGCATGTACGCGATGGCCCGCGCGTTCGGGGACACGGCCGGGCCCGGGGAGAACCTCGAGATCCTGATCGGCCAGCTCGTGAACCTCGTGAAGGACGGGGAGCCCGTGCGCATGTCCAAGCGCGCCGGCGCAGTCCTCACGCTGGACGACCTGGTGGACGCCGTGGGCGTGGACGCCGCGCGCTACTCGCTCGCCCGCGCGTCTGCGGACACCACCCTCGCGATCGACCTGGACCTGCTGGTCTCCCGCACCAACGAGAACCCCGTTTTCTACGTGCAGTACGCTCACGCCCGCACCCAGGCCGTGGCGCGCAACGCCGCCGAGCACGGGGTGCGCCGGGACGACGCGTTCGTGCCCGCCCTCCTGGACGACCCCTCCGAGGTGGAGCTCTTGGGCAAACTCGCCGGGTTCCCGGGGCTGGTCTCCATGTCTGCGCAGATGCGCGAACCCCACCGCGTGGCCCGCTACCTCGAGGACCTCGCCGGCGCCTACCACACCTGGTACGACCGCTGCCGCGTCACCCCGCGCGCGGACGAGGACGTCAACGACGCGCACCGCACCCGCCTGTGGGTGAACGACGCCGTGGCCCAGGTGATCCGCAACGGGCTCGGGATGCTCGGCGTCTCCGCCCCCGAGCGGATGTGAGTGTGGGTCACGTGAGTGGGGGTGGCGGCGCCGTGGGTGGCGGTGGTGCCGGCTCCGCGGGCGGCACCGGGAGCAGCTCCGCGCACAGCCCGTGGCCGGCCACCTGGGTCCCCGC
>CAZTOM010000496.1:0-1170 GCA_964615555.1 uncultured Actinomycetaceae bacterium | reverse complement strand
GCGATGATCGAGAAGCCGCTGGCCCAGGACGCGGCATCCTCGACTCGGCTCGCCGAAGCATTCGAGGCCAAGGGCCTGGTCGGCGCGGTCGGACACATCGAGCGATACAACCCGTCGCTGCAGCAGGCGCGGGCGCGTATCGAGGCCGGTGAACTCGGTGAGGTCTATCAGGTCGTCACTCGTCGTCAGGGGCCGTTCCCGGCCCGGATCGCCGACGTCGGTGTCGTCAAGGATCTCGGAACCCACGACATCGACCTGACCGCTTGGGTGACCCAGCAGGAGTACACCTCCGTTGCCGCCCGCACCACCAACCGCTCGGGACGCGAGCACGAGGACATGGTCTCGGTCGTCGGGTTGCTCTCCAAGGGCACCATCACCAATCACCTGGTCAACTGGCTCTCCCCGTTCAAGGAGCGGATCACCGTCATCACCGGTGAGAAGGGCTCATTCATCGCAGACACCCTCACCGCGGATCTGACCTTCCACGCCAACGGCGAGATTGCCCAGTCGTGGGATGCGATCGCCAAGTTCCGTGGGGTCTCCGAGGGGGACGTCATCCGTTATGCCATCGCCAAGCCCGAGCCACTGCGCACCGAGCACGAACAGTTCCGCGACGCCGTGCTCGGCAAGGATGCCGACATCGTGACGATGACCCAAGGGGTGCGCACCGTCCGGGTCGCTGAGGCGTGTCTGGAGTCGGCGAGAACGAGCACGACGGTCAACCTAGACGACTGACGAGCAGGGAACTCCCGATCCACTGCGGCGCGACGCTCGGCGATCGCGACTCGACCGCCTGGAGCACCGGCCTGGACCGCCGGGCCGCTGTGCCGGCGTGCGAGCAGCCAGGCGGCTCGATGGGTGTGCACATCCATCGAGACAACGACGTCCGCATCCGCGAACAGTGTCCGCACATGCGGGGAACGAAGCGCAGCCAACGCGAAGGTGTCCTGGAGCCGGCCCGGCAAGGCGGCGATGATCTTGCGACCCGGTCCGCGCTTGAGTTTGCGGACCCGCCACAGCAGCGCCCGCTTGAGTGCTGCTGGATCGGTGAGTGCCGCCCGCAGACCGCTGGCCGGAGCGGCCGGCACGGGCTCCGAGGCGGTCGGGCCCGAGTCGAGGCCGGCGTCCCCAGTTGTGGTCGCCTCCTCGTCGCCGACACTGCCGGCCGGG
>CAZTOM010000495.1:0-1170 GCA_964615555.1 uncultured Actinomycetaceae bacterium | reverse complement strand
AGCGCGCTTCGTTCGGGACGAAGAGGTCGTGGGTTCAAATCCCGCCACCCCGACAAAAGGATGGGTCTCTGGCCAGCGGAAACGCGGTCAGGGACCCATCTAGTTTTCATAGCCGCAACTCGGAACTATAGGTTCCTACGCCGCCGCTGTCGCCTCTCCCGTTTCGCCGACTGCTTGCTGGGGGTCTCCTCTTGGAAGAGCGTGTCCACGACCACTGGAGCAGTGATCACCATGCCGCGGAGTGGCTCCACGAGGTTTGGTCTCGTTATCTCGAGGACATAGTTGTCCGCTCTCGTCTTGTGTTCTGCTCGTCGGCCCGCCCATGTCCTCGTGATCGAACCCAATAGATCTCCGGATTCGTCTCTGATCTTCGCCTGGAATTCGTAGATGTCCCGGAACGAGATGGTGCCGATCAGCTCGCCATGAGATTCCAGGTCGAGAGTGGTACGGAACAGTCCCTTTTGGGAGAAAGTCCCTACGGGTGTTCCGTCGGGGAACGTAAGGGATACGACCGGCTTGAATACCTTCGAAGGGCGCTCCAGCACATAGACAATTCCACCGGTGTGATCAGTCACCTCGAGTGTGCGCCTTCGGCTTGAGGAAGTGTTCCACGCGACCTTCTGCTGTAGCCTGCCGAAGCCGACCTCGCGAATCTCGCCTATCTGGTGCCCGTTTCGGTCGTAGACGGAGTACTCCGCCGATTTGTCCCTCACCTTCGGCTTCTGGTTGATCACAAGAACGCTCTCGGTAAAGAGTGTGCCCCCTCCAGGTCTCGAAGCGGCCCTCCCCACTACCTTGCGGACTTGCCGAACCACCCTCGCATTGCCCTTGCCTCGCTGCACGGGAGGTTGCCGTGCGATTGTCCGCGCACTCGTAGCTGTCTGCCGCTCGGCTGTGTGCGGACGGTCAACACCTTGAACGTGGGCGGTCACCACGTGCTCCGTCCACCGAAACCCATCCCAGTAGCGGAGGTCATGGCGTCCGGCAGGGTCGGGGTACCAATTGGGAGGCGGCATTGCCATCATGTGTTGAGGCTAGCAGCGGCGCGGTCCGAGAGGCCCTGGACAATCCCTTGTGGATCAGCGGACCACCTATCAGAGGGAAGGGGTGGGTCAGCGCGTATCGTTGTCCCACGGGAGGTGCGAATGTCAGAGATGTGGGACCAGCGTG
>CAZTOM010000494.1:0-1173 GCA_964615555.1 uncultured Actinomycetaceae bacterium | reverse complement strand
GCGTTGCCGCCCGGCGCGGGGCTGATCGTCGACCGTTCCGTGCCCGCGCTCGCCGCAGGCATGATGGCCGCACTGGAGATGGACTGGACCCACCGTGAGTTCGACCCGAACCGCTACAACGATGAAGTCGTGATCGAGTTCGCGCTCGCCGCCGGCCTGAAGAAGTAGCGATGGCCCCGTCCACATCGTCCTTCGCGCGAGGCAACCTCAGCAAGCTGCTCAAGGCACCCCGGTATGCGGTTGGGGAGGCCAAGGCGCGCAGAGCCCGTCGTGATCCGGATCGCTGGGTCTTCGGTAGCAACTTCGGTGTCGCGGACGGCGCGCTCGAGTTGCTACGCCATGTCCGCGTCGCCGATCCGCAGACGCGGGTCACTTGGATCGCGGCCACCCCGGAGGAAGCGCGAGCGGCCCGTGCCGAGGGCGCACTGGCAGTCCTCAAGGGCACACCGCGCGCCGAGGAAGAGACCCTGGCTGCCGGTGTCATCGTCCTCACGCACGGTTTCGGAGACGTTGCGCGGTACTCCTGCACCGGCGCCCTCATCGTCCAGTTGTGGCACGGGACTCCGCTCAAACGTCTGCATATCGATAGTCCCGCAGTCCTGACGCTTCCGATCATCGGCAGCATTCCGGGAGTCCAGCAGGCCGTGGCCTGGATGTATGCGAAAGGAACCCGACGCATCTGCGTCGTGCCGGTCTCCTCAAGCCATGCGCAGCGAAGCATGTCAACGGCATTCGATCTGCCGACCGAACGAGTCCCCGTCCTGGGGGAACCTCGGGTCGATGTCCTGCTCCGCGGCTCGCCGGAAGGAAGGGAACGCCGTGCCCGTGAACTGTTGGAGAAGTCAGTGGGCCCACTCGGGGGGCGCCGGACCGTCCTGCACGCGGCGACTTGGCGCGATGGCCGTGGCGACCCGAGCGTCCCCACCGCCGAAGAATGGATGCGTATCGAGCAGTGGTGCGCCCGAACCGGTTCGGTGCTCATTGTTCGTCCCCACCCCCTGGCCGGTGGGGAGTACACCCATACCTCTGATTCAGTGCGCCTGCTCAGCTCATCCGACCACCCTGCGCTCAACCCGGTGCTGGCCGCCATCGATGTGCTTATCACCGACTACTCATCGACGCTCGTCGACTTCTCTCTCCTAGCGCGGCCAGTGGTCTTCTTCGCTGGGGATC
>CAZTOM010000493.1:0-1179 GCA_964615555.1 uncultured Actinomycetaceae bacterium | reverse complement strand
CGGTGCGGACCAGGTCCGGCAGCGGCAGGTCCGGGTCGGCGGCCCGGGCGTGCAGCAGGGCACGGTTCTCCAGGTCGATGAGGTCGATCCGTTCGGCCGGGTTGGAGATCTTCAGGACGAACCGGCCGTCGACGAGGATGTTCCGGTCCCGCTCACTCGGCAGGTCGCGCAGGTCCGCGGCGGTGATCGCCCACGCATCGGCGAGGACAGCGGCGGCGGTCGACGGGCTCACCTGCGGGGCCGGTGCGGCGAGGACGTCCTCCTCGGGGGGCGGGGCACTCATCCCGTTAGTGTGGCCCGCCGGCGGTGTGATCGCATAGGACCCATGGACCTTGCCCTCGCCGCCGTGATCTTCCTGCTCGCGGCCGGGGTCCAGGCGGTCACCGGGTTCGGGTTCGTGCTGCTCGGCCTGCCCCTCCTCGCGCTCGTCGTCGACGCCCACACCGCCGTCGTCGCCTGCGTGGCGGCCGGACTCGTCGTGTGCCTGTGGGGCTGGTTGCAGGAGCGGGCGTTCGTCGACTTCACCCCGATGCGGTGGCTGCTCATCGGCACCGTCGTCGGGGTGCCGCTGGGGTTGGTCGTGTTCACGCGGGTCAGTGAGCAGGCCCTGATGTTCGGTATCGGTGCCCTCGTCCTCATCAGTGCCCTCCTGCTCGCGGTCCGGGTCGGGGTCCGGGCCGGCCGCGGCGTCGCGACCGGGGCGGGGGTGCTGAGCGGGTTCCTCCTCGTGACGACCGGCACGAACGGCCCACCCCTGGTCATCGCCCTGCAGGCGGTCGCGCTGCGGCCGGTCCCGATGCGGGCCACGCTGCAGGCGCTCATGGCGATCCAGGGCGTGTTCGGGGTCGCCATGCTCGGTGCCGCGGGCCGGGTCACGGGCGAGGTCCTGGCGATCCTCGCGGTCGCGCTGCCGGCGATCGTCGTCGGCTGGGCGCTCGGGGAGCGGGTGTTCCGGCGGATGTCGGAGGAGGTCGCCCGCCGGGTCGTCCTCGTCGCGCTCGTCATCAACGGTGTCGTGCTCATCGCGACCGCGCTGACCCGCTGACCGGTCCGGGCGGGTGTTGGCTCTCCTCCTCGCCGCCGGGGGCGGATCGGCGCCTAGACTTGATCAGGTCATGACATCCGCACCCAGCCCCGCCAGCTCGTTCACCGTCGAGGTCGATCTCGACGCCATCGCGA
>CAZTOM010000492.1:0-1181 GCA_964615555.1 uncultured Actinomycetaceae bacterium | reverse complement strand
ACGAGACCGGGACGGAAGTGTAAGAAGTTCCACTTCGTTCCCGCTGCCTTGAGGACTTCCTCCGTATCGATGCCGATACGGTCGAACAGGATCGCGAGTTCGTTGATGAGTGCAATGTTGACGTCCCGCTGAGTGTTCTCGATAACCTTGGCGGCCTCAGCAACGGCGATCGAAGAAGCCTTGTGGGTTCCTGCCAGCACAACACTCTTGTACAGCTGATCCACGAACTCAGCCGCATCAGCGGTGGATCCGGATGTGACCTTGACGATCGTGGTGAAACGGTGCTCTTTGTCCCCCGGGTTGATACGCTCGGGGCTGTACCCCACGAAGAAGTCAGTGTTGTACGTGAGTCCGCTGACCGACTCGAGAATTGGCACACAAGCGTCTTCCGTTGCACCCGGATAGACCGTGGACTCGTAGATCACGGTATCCCCCGGATTGAGCACGCCCCCGACCGTCCTACTCGCGTTGAGCACCGGACCGAGATCGGGCTGCTTCTGCTTGTCGATCGGTGTGGGGACGGTCACGATGAAGACGTTCGCCTCCCGGAGGTCCTCGGGATCCGAGGTGTATGTCATACCCGTGGCCTCAGCGAGTTCGTCGTCCGCGACCTCGAGAGTACGGTCATGACCTTCCCGGAGTTCCGCGACGCGGCCATCACTAATGTCGAAGCCGATCACCGGGTACTTCTTCGCGAACTCCACGGCAAGGGGAAGTCCCACATAGCCGAGTCCGATGACGCCAATCTTCACCGTGTCGAGGGGGGTCATACTTGTTCTCCTTGCTGCTTGAACCAGTTGATGGTGGACTTCAGCCCTTCGTTGAGGTCGGCAGGCCTGATGTCCGGGAACAGTTCGAGGAGCGCCGACGAGTCCGCTTGCGACGCTCGGACGTCTCCCTTGCGCGGGTCCCCGAACTCTAGCTTGAGCTCGGTTCCCAGGAGCTTTCCGATTTCGGCTGCGAGTTCCAAGAGAGTTGTGTTCGTTCCAAATGCCAAGTTCACCGGGCTCGGACTGGAGACCTTTCGCCGTACCGCGTCTGCGATCACCGCGCACACCGTGTCAACATAGGTGAAGTCACGCGACTGCGTCCCGTCACCGTTCACGGGAAGTGGCCTGTCCGATAGCGCCGCATCCAAGAACTTGGGGATCACTGCGGCGTACGCATGCCCAGCCGCTTGC
>CAZTOM010000491.1:0-1183 GCA_964615555.1 uncultured Actinomycetaceae bacterium | reverse complement strand
CTCCAATATCGCGTACATCGAATAGCGCCCCGATCTCCTCGGCCAAGGCTTGGGTATGGGGTTTCACCGGTCCGAGTTCGTAGCGCTTCTGGGTACTCGCGGCGGGTGCCTGGGCACTCAAGGCTTGGACGACTTCGGCGGCCGAGGCCCAATACTTCTGGTAATGATTCGGGTTAGCGTGGGTCTGCTGAGGCTTTGGTTGAGTCCAAGACCGCTTCGCTCGTGAGGGCGTAGCTGGAAGGATGATGATCATGCCGATGAAGTACAGCGAGGAGTTCAAACGTGACGCTGTCGCGCTTGTAGAGTCCGGTATCGCGCAGAAAACCGTGTGTAAGGACCTCGGGATCTCGAAGTCCGCGCTCGGCGCGTGGGTGCAAGATTCCAGGTTCAAGTCGTATGGGATGACTCCGTCGAAGGACCCTGACGAGCAACGCCAGATGCGTCAAGCGTTGAAGCGTATCCGCGAGCTTGAGATGGAGAATGAAGTGCTGCGTCGTGCGGCAGCATATCTGTCACAGGTGCACATCACGCCCCCAAAATAGTGTTCCCGCTCGTCCGTGAGATGGCTGCGGCCGGTGCCCGTGTCAGGGTACCGGTCGCGGTGGCGTGCCGGGTGTTGGGGTTCAGTGAGCAGGCGTACTACCAGTGGCTCGCCTCGCCACGTTCAACTCGTGAGATCGAGGAGGAACACTTGATCGGCGTGCTGCATGAACTCCACGAAGAAGACCCTGAGGGCGGGTATCGGGTGCTCGCTGATGATCTCCATGACCTCGGCTATCAAATTTCGGAGCGGCGGGTATGGCGGCTGTGCAAAATCGCTGGCATTCAGTCGGTGATCACCAACCGTAAGCGCCGCTATCAGCAGGCCGGAGCACCAGTGGGTGACGATCTCGTGGAGCGTGATTTCACCGCCGAATATCTTGATGAGAAATGGTTGACGGACATTACGGAGCATTGGACGAGTGAGGGCAAGCTGTACTTGTGCGCGATCAAGGACGTCTGCTCGAACAAGATTGTCGGGTATGCAATCGACAAGCGGATGAAAGCGTCGCTGGCGGTTCGAGCGTTGGAGAATGCGCTGATGCAGCGCGGCTACCCCCAGGGTGTTGTGGTGCACTCAGATCGCGGAAGTCCAGGCGGATTCAATCGGTCGTCGCAACACCTTGATCTTGGAGGTGTTCAG
>CAZTOM010000490.1:0-1184 GCA_964615555.1 uncultured Actinomycetaceae bacterium | reverse complement strand
AGCATTACAGTGTACATGACGGGGACGGCATTCGGACAACCATCTTTTTTGCCGGGTGTAATATGCGCTGTCAATGGTGTGCAAACCCGGAGAGCTTTACCACCTTTGATAAAATTCTGCACACAGAGAGCAGCTGCATACAATGTGGCCGGTGTGTGCAGGCATGTCCCTACGGTGTGGGGACAAATTTATCGGATCCGGAGGAGCGAAAAAAATGCAGAAGCTGCAGTCGATGCGTTCCGGTTTGTCCCACGGGAAGTCGCCGGTCGGCCATTCGCGCGACCACGGTGGCATCGCTGGTAGAAGAAATTGAAAAATACCGGTTATTTTATCGGCATTCCGGCGGGGGTGTGACTTTTTCCGGCGGCGAAGCCTCCGGGCAGCGGCCCTTTCTCGATGCCCTCTCGGAGGCCCTTTACGACAAGGGCATGGATCTATGCCTGGAGAGCAATGGTGACTTCGCCTATCATCCAATGAAGCCTGTGCTGGATCGACTTTCATTATGTTTTATTGATATGAAACATATCGACCCGCAAATGCATCGGAAATGGACGGGGGCTGCCCCGGATCGCACATGGGATACCATTCAGAAAATCGGTGCCTCGGATCTGCCGCTGGTGATTCGGGTGCCGCTGATTGCGGGCGTGAACGCATCCTTTGAAGTCCTGGAGCCCATCGCCGATTTTGTATTGCAGCATGTTCCCATGCCCTGCATGGAGCTGTTGCCCTATCATACCTATGGGGAAGTAAAGTATCGGGCCTTGGGAATGCGTCAGCCAAGTCGGAAATTTGCCACGCCTTCCTGGGAGCAAATTCAAGCTTTGGAGAATCGTCTGCGGGAGAAAGGCATTCACGTGGAGCACTTTGGATAAAACCTCGATGTATTCGAGGTTTTTTTATTTCCGCCCAACCCTGCGGTTTTTTTGACTCATGGTATATTATCGATTATTATATGCATAGAGCACTATGATCCGTGAAACAAATTAGGAAAAAGTTGCTACAGTTTTCCAAAGGTCGTCGAGGATTGTTAAAGGGATTGCAAGAAGCAATACATAAAGACGACACGATCAAAATCCGTGCAGGGAGGAACAATGGACAAGCATCAGGTGGTAATGGGGGTTATCGGGGCCGATGTGCATGCAGTCGGGATACGTATCCTCGACTATGCCTATTCGCAGGCTGGC
>CAZTOM010000489.1:0-1187 GCA_964615555.1 uncultured Actinomycetaceae bacterium | reverse complement strand
CCAGACCACCGCCGTCGCCACGGCGGCCAGGCCCTCTCCGCGACCGGTGAACCCGAGCCCGTCGGTGGTGGTGGCGGAGAAGCTCACGGGCGCACCCACGGCCTCGGACAGCACCTGCTCGGCCTCGGTGCGCCGCGCGCCGATCCGGGGCCGCGGCCCGATCACCTGCACCGCCACGTTCCCGATCTCGAAGCCGGCCTCCCGCACCGCGCGCGCCGCCTCGGTGAGGAACGCCGTCCCGGAGGCACCGGCCCACTCGGGCCGCTCGGTCCCGAACATCCCCCCGATGTCCCCGAGCCCGGCGGCTGAGAGGAGGGCGTCCACGGCGGCGTGGGCGGCCACATCCCCGTCGGAGTGGCCGGACAGCGCCCGCTCCCCCGGCCACTGCAGCCCGGCGAGCCAGAGGACCCGGGAGGGGGCGTCGTCGAAGGCATGGGTGTCGGTGCCGATGCCGACGCGCGGATGGATCATGCTCCCCACCCTACGGCCGCTCCGCGCATGACAACGAGGGGTGCCCACGAACCTGAGGGCTCCGCAGCCCCAGACGCGTCAGGTTTGCCGGCAACTGTGGTTGTCATGGGGGCGCCCCCAAGAACCCGCGGCCACAACACCACACCCAAATCCCCACCACCACACCCAAATCCCCACCACCACGCCGCCCCCCCAACCCGGTCCTCTGGACATCTCCCGAACCGAAGGGTTTAGAGTGTGCGGGACTCCCCTCCCCCACCCCATCCCCCCCCCGGGCCCCCCACGCAGGAACGGGAAACGTAGCTGTGGGACGCCAGCTGGTGATAGGCGAGTGGCCCCCCCATGCACGGTCGCTCGCGGCATTCCTCGGCCCGGACTACGCCGTGGAGGCATCGATCGGGCACATCCGCGACCTCCCCCAGCCCTCCGACCTGCCCGCGGACATGAAGAAGGGCCCCTACGGGAAGTTCGCGGTGGACACCGAGGGCGACTTCGATCCCTTCTACGTGGTCTACCCGGACAAGAAGAAGCGCATCACGGAACTCAAGCGCCTCCTGAAGGACGCGGACGAGCTCTACCTCGCAACGGATGAGGACCGCGAGGGCGAGGCCATCGCCTGGCACCTGCTCGAGGTGCTCAAGCCGAAGGTGCCGGTGCGCCGCAGGGTGTTCCACGAGATCACCAAGCCGGCAATTCTCGAGGCCGCGACCACCACC
>CAZTOM010000488.1:0-1197 GCA_964615555.1 uncultured Actinomycetaceae bacterium | reverse complement strand
GAAGATCTCCTACGTGGATCAGTCACGGGAGAACATCGACCCGGAGAAGAACCTGTGGGAGGTCGTCTCCGACGGGCACGACTTCATCGAGGTCGGCCAGGTCGAGATCCCCTCGCGCGCCTACGTCTCCCAGTTCGGGTTCAAGGGCCCGGATCAGCAGAAGCCCGCCGGGGTGCTCTCCGGCGGGGAGCGGAACCGGCTCAACCTCGCGCTGACCCTCAAGCAGGGCGGGAATCTGCTCCTGCTGGACGAGCCGACGAACGACCTCGACGTCGAGACCCTCGGCTCGCTCGAGAACGCGCTGCTCAACTTTCCCGGTTGCGCCGTGGTGGTCTCGCACGACCGGTGGTTCCTCGACCGCGTGGCCACCCACATCCTCGCCTACGAGGGCACCGACGAGCAGCCGGACACGTGGTACTGGTTCGAGGGCAACTTCGAGGGCTACGAGGCCAACAAGCTGGAGCGGCTCGGACCGGAGGCGGCCCGCCCGCACCGGGTCACCCACCGCCGCCTCACCCGCGACTGACCCCGCAACGCCCGAGGAGGAGGCCATGAAGACCACCGTGAAGGTGCCGGTGCGCTGGTCCGATCTGGACGCCTACCGCCACGTCAACAACGCCGCCATCGTGCAACTGATGGAGGAGGCGCGCATCGCCCTCTTCTGGCACAACGGCACCAGCGATGACGAGGCGATGGTGGCCTCCTCGGCCGCCCGTGACCTCGCGAGCTTCGTGGTCCACCAGGAGATCGAGTACGTGGCACCCCTCGCCTACCCGCGCGGGCCGCTGCCGATCACCATGTGGATCTCCCACCTCGGCAGCTCCTCGATCGAGGTCTGCTACGAGATCCCCACCCTCGAGGGCGGCACCGCGGTGCGTGCCACCACCACCGTGGTGATGGTGGACATCGAGACGCTCAAGCCCCGGCGCCTGCGCGAGGACGAGCGCGCGAACCTCGAGCACCTCCTGGACGAGCCGCTCGAGCTGCGCCGGCGCCGCTAGCGCTCTCAGCACCACAACACGTCGCGGGAGGCCGCCGGCACCGGCGGGGCGGCCGCTAGCGCCGTACCCGCACCATGCCCTCCTGGGCGATCGTGGCGATAAGGCGGCCGGCCCGGTCGAACACGCGGGCCAGCCCGAGCCCCCGCCCGCCCTGGGTGGAGGGGGCCTCCTGGACGTAGAGCAGCCAGTCGCGCAC
>CAZTOM010000487.1:0-1202 GCA_964615555.1 uncultured Actinomycetaceae bacterium | reverse complement strand
GGGGCGTGCCGCATCGCGACACGCCCCACGGGGCGACGGGCACCTGCGCCCGTCCCGACACGCCGATCAGACGTTGCGGAAGGCAATCCACGCCGCCTGCATCCGGGCTGCCTGGCCCGCAGTGAAGTGGTCCATACACGAGTCGTAGGTGTAGTCCATGAAGTTCTTGATCGGATCCACTCCCGGGCTGGAGCAGGTGTCCCGACCGATCGGGCAGCCGTTCGCCGGGGA
Organism: uncultured Actinomycetaceae bacterium; assembly: GCA_964615555.1. Lineage (GTDB taxonomy): Bacteria > Actinomycetota > Actinomycetes > Actinomycetales > Actinomycetaceae > JAAZBW01. The sequence continues at coordinate 971 of CAZTOM010000487.1, read as the reverse complement.
GGCCTCGGCCGGGGTGTCGTCGACGTAGTCGCCGCTGCCGGTGCAGCCGCCCTGGAAGGTGTGGTACAGGTTCAGCCAGTGACCGACCTCGTGGGTGCCGGTGTCGCCCTGGTTGTAGTTCGCGGCGCTGCCGCCGGGGAAACTCGAGTCGAGGAGGACGACACCGTCCATGACGTCGTAGCGGGACTTGGGGAACGTCGCCCAGCCGAGCAGCCCGCTGCTGAGGCTGGCGCTGTAGATGTTGAGGTCACCCATGTCGCCCTTGCGCAGCTTGCGCTTCATGTCCTTCTCGTTCTTCGATCCGTGCCGCAGTCCGGTGTACCAGCGTGCGTTGGTCGTGACGTCGGTGGAGGCGAGCCGGAACGAGAATCCGGCCGAGGCATACGCATTGTTCAGCACCTGGATCTGGTTGGCGATCTGGGTGTTGCTGAGCCGCCCCCGGGTGCCGTCGGTGATGACGTGCATGTGCACATCGATGACCGGGGCCGCAAACGCTGCCGCGCCCGTGGATGTCCGGGCGAGCGAACCGTCGGCCTTGCGGGTCAGCCCCTTGGCCTTGAGCGCCCGGGTCAGTTCCGCCTCCATCGCCTTGGCCTGGGCCGGAGTGACGTCGTTGGGGTCGGTGCGCACGCCGTCGGCCCCACGGGCACCGGTGGCGTCAGGGGTGATGCAGGTCTGCGCCGAAGCAGACTCCGTGACGAGCACCTTCGCCGACGCAGCCGGCGCGGAGACCGCGAGAGTGGTGACGAGGAGTGGAAGCGAGGCCAGGGCGGCCAGGCGGCGGAGCTTCATGGATGTCCTCCTGAATGTGACGGCTGTCACGGTGACAGCACGGGAGGACACTATTGCCGGCCGGTGCCGGCGCGCATCTTTTCGGCGAAGTTTTTCAGTCCTCGCCGTCCTGCGGCGCCCGTAAGCCGTCGTAGATCTCCTTGCAGACCGGGCACACCGGGAAGCGATCGGGGTTGCGG
>CAZTOM010000486.1:0-1206 GCA_964615555.1 uncultured Actinomycetaceae bacterium | reverse complement strand
TTCTCTACGAAGGAAAATGGTGGATCCATCCCGATTATCGCTTTAACCATGCGGCCTTTGTTCCGAAAAACATGACGGCGGAGGAACTGTCCATGGCGGGGTTTCGGGCCCGCCGGCGATTCAATTCCCCGGGGAGCATCCTTTCCCGGGCCCTGGAGCCCAGAACCAATATGGGCAGTCTGTACCGGCTGTTTACCTATTTCTTATACAATCCGTTATTTCGAAAAGAAGTCTACAAAAAACAGGATATGCAATTAGGAGTACAAGATGACGACGAAACTGGCAGCGCCGCAAGATCTGTCTGAAAAACAAATCAATCGCATGTTCCGGCTGATGGAGGAGCACTATGACGGAGTGACAGAAACCGCCTTTTATCGGGATTTGCAGGATAAAGACCGGGTGATTCTTCTGGAAGAGGAGGGAGAAATCATCGGATTTTCCACCCAGAAAATCTTCCGGCACGGGGAATATCGGATCCTGTTTTCCGGGGATACGATTATTCATCGCAACCACTGGGGTACCCAGCAGCTTTCCCAGGCCTTTGCCCGGCATTTTTTCGACGATGAAGAAGGTCCCTTGTACTGGTTTCTGATATCCAAGGGATACAAAACCTACAAGTATCTGCCCACCTTTTTCCGGGAATTCTACCCCCGGTATGACCAGCCCACCCCGCCGGAGATGAAAGAACTGCTGGATGCATTGGGCACGCAGCTGTATCCCGATGCATACGACAAAGAAACCGGTGTCGTGGCCTATCCGGTTGCCAAGGACCGACTGAAAAAAGAACTGCAGGAAATCTCCGTTCGTCCCAATGATCCCCATTATGCGTTTTTTGTCGAGGCCAACCCGGGCTACACCCGGGGACATGACCTGGCCTGTATCACCCTGCTGACACGGTCGAATGTAAGAAAAGGAGCCGAACGCATCCTGTTCGGCAAAAATCCGTGAGCCTGCTCTATCGGATCCTGACCTTGCGCTATCGGAAGTCGGCCCGGCTGTACACCCGGCCGCCCCGGCAGGAACACCTGCTGCTTGAGATGCTCCAGCGGAACCGGAATTCCGCATATGGAAAGGCATACGGGTTTTCCGACATCCATTCGGAACAAGTGTATCGCCAGCGGGTGCCCCTGGTGAGCTATGATGATCTTCATCCCTATATGCAAAGGATCCGGGCGGGGGAACCGGGGGTTTTGACAGAAGAAGAAG
>CAZTOM010000485.1:0-1213 GCA_964615555.1 uncultured Actinomycetaceae bacterium | reverse complement strand
AATTTCGATGCTTTCTCGATCCCGCCGGAAATGCCTCGAACAACAATAAGTACAGTCAATAACATGAAGATCCCGTGATAGATTAACGGCTCGACGGGCGAGCTGATAAAGGCTCCGAAGTAGGCCGAAGTATCACCGGGAATCGCATTGGTGAGGGTCGCCACGATATATTTCAGCACCCAGCCCCCCACAACGCTATAGAATGCAAGAATCAAGAATGCTGCGAGTATGCCGATCCCTCCGATCCAGCCCCAACCTTTTTTCAATTTGTTGTACGCTGAATAGGCATCCACCTGGGTCCGCCGGCCTACGATCATTTCTCCCAGCATCATGGTGAACCCGATTAGAATAATGAGTACCAGATAGGTCAGAACAAAGATGCCTCCGCCGTTTTGTCCGGCCAAATAAGGAAATCTCCATAAGTTCCCCAGACCAATCGCTGAGCCCGCCGCAGCCATAATGAATCCGAAGCTGGAACCCCATTGGGCACGCTTCTCTGGTTGTTTATCCATATCAACCTCCTGTAAATAGTATTTGGTTACGTTTTCATTCTATCAACAAAATGTATATTGTCAATAATTGTGAATAACTTTGCATTATACATAAAACACAAGGTCATATGAATGAACACTGTCCACGGCTCATCCGCAAAACGGTGAAAAAAATTTTCTTTCTTATTATATAATTTTCAAGCCTTCCAATTCGTTGTAATTATCATGTATATTCTTCCCTAAACCGGCACCATTCCAATAAAAAAGAGTCTCGCATCGAGACTCTTTTCTTGAGAAATTTACCGACGATAGGGTTGGGTGGCATTTAAAATTCGTTCTGCCGCTTCTTCCACAGAGATCTCTTCGGTCTCCCGAGTCGTTCGCAGAGAATATTCCACAATGCCCTCTCCGGCCTTTTTTCCCACCGTCACCCGCAGGGGATACCCGATCAGGTCACGATCGTTGAACTTTACGCCGGCACGTTCATTCCGATCATCCAGGACAACCTCCACCCGTTCCCGCCGCAGTTTTTCATACAGCTCCTCCGCCACCTGAACTGCGGTTTCATCTCTCATATTGGCAATGGTGATAATGGCATGGTATGGCGCCACCACCAGGGGCCACACAATGCCTGCCTCATCCCAATTTTGTTCCACAACCGCCGTTACACTGCGGGTGATGCCGATCCCGTAGCTGCCCATGTAAAAGGGGACGGCTTTTCC
>CAZTOM010000484.1:0-1216 GCA_964615555.1 uncultured Actinomycetaceae bacterium | reverse complement strand
ACAGTGCGGCCGATCTCGCCCTCGCCATCCTTGTGGAGCAGCAGACCCAACTCCGTGGTGCCGGCGGCAACGTCGCTCCAGGAGTACTCCACCGTCCCGGTCTGGCCAGCGGTGGCCGTGTCCGGGGCGCTGGTCACCTGCAGGGTGCCACCGTTGGCCGGCTCACCGACGGTCCAGGACCGGAGGGTGTAGTCGACCGACGCGCCTTCCTCGCCGACGCCCCAGCCGTGCACGAACAGCGCGTAGCGACCCGCAGGGTCGGTCAACTCGATCCGCTCGTCGGTGCCGCCCGCGCCGGACTGCGCGACCAGCTGTCCCGAGGTCAGGCTGAACAGGTACAGGTCGAGGTCGACGTCCTCGCCCGGCCGGTTCAGGTCACTGTCACGCAGATCGATCCGGAACAGCTTCGTGCCCGAGGCGACAGTGAAGTCGTGCCGGGTGGCCCCGTTGCCGACATCGCCGGGATCGAAGCTGGCGTCCGGGTCCTGCAGGACACTGCCGGCGGTGTTGACCTGGTCGGCCAGACCGTAGGTGTCGACCGAGTACGCACCGTTGTAGCCGAAGACCACATCCACCGAACCGGTGCCGGAGGCGCCGGTGTTGGACACCTCAGCCGGAGCGTTCAGCGAAGTCGCGGCAACCGCGATCGGGCTGCGAGCCTTGTAGCCCGAGTCGGACCACGTCAGCGAACCGAAGCGCCATTCGCCGACCGGTGCGGTCTTGTTCGACACCGTGATCGAGAACGTCGCCGACTTGCCCGGGGCGATGTCGAGCCGCGACGGGGAGACCGTGACGGTGTAGCCGGCCGGGGCCTGCACGCTCACCTTCGGCTTGAGCCGCTTGTTGCTCACGTTGGTGATCGTGCGTTCGACGGTGTGGCTGCCCGCGACGGAGCTCATGCCGATCGACGGGAGGTTCAACTGGGTCGCGTCGAAGGAGTAGCCGGCGTCCTCCAGGGTCGGGCACAGTCCGAAGAGGCTGGCCCAGTCCGGAGCGTTGCCGCACAGGAACGCGATGTAGTCGAACGTGTCCGCGTCGTACGCAAGACCCGGGTCGAACATCGAGCCCTTCTTCATGGTCTTGCCGGGGTTGACGTGGCCGGCACCGAAGTCGAACGGGTCGGCCGGGGTCATGCCGTCCTCCTTGACGACATTCTGACGAGCCGTCGTCATCAGGGCGGACTTGGCGATCGCCGGCGACCAGTCCGGGTGCACCT
>CAZTOM010000483.1:0-1220 GCA_964615555.1 uncultured Actinomycetaceae bacterium | reverse complement strand
CGTCCATTGGGGCCGACGGCGTCCCGGCGCAGGAGAAAATCCGGATCCCCGTCCCCGGGGGCCTGTTCCCGAAACAGTCGCAGGGTTTCGTCTCGCATTAAAGACCCTACCTTGCGTCCGGACAATTGTCCGTTTTCGATGGCGATAATCGGATGGGAGGGGTCGGTAAAATCGGTTACAAATACTTCGTAGGATTTCCCGAGACTCTTTCCCAAAAAAGAAACGATGGGGATAAAGGATCGTAAAATGGGATGCAACATGGTTACCTGCCTTTCTATTCAAGATCTGAAACAATCCATGTGCCGATGTCGCCCCGCAGACCTTCCCGCAGTTTGTCAACGGAAGTAATAAGGGTCTTCCGACCCGGAGCCGACTCGGCAAATCGGATGGCCGCGGTCATTTTGGGCAGCATAGATCCCTCTGCAAATTCCCCTTGTTCCGCATATGCCTTTGCCTCTTTTGTGTTCATGGTTTCAATCTTTACCGGCTGGTTTTGCAAAAAGCCGGTGTATACATAATCGACGCCGGTAAGAATGACCATCCGGTCACAACCCACCTGTTCCGCCAGATGGGCGGAAACGAAATCCTTGTCGATTACGGCATTGACGGCGTGGATCCCGTCTTCTGTTTCCGTTACAGGAACCCCGCCGCCACCGCCGGCAATTACGATAAAGTCCCGGTCCAGTAGGGCTCGGATGCTGTCCTTTTCATAAATGCGCAGGGGTTCCGGTGAAGCCACCACTTCACGCCATCCCCGGCCGGCATCTTCCTTTACCGTGTGCCCTTTCTTTTCCAGTTCCTTTGCTTCTTCCTCGGTATAAAAGGGGCCCACGGGCTTGGTCGGCCGCAGGAAGCGGGGATCCTCCGGATCCACCTGAACACGGCTGATAAGCGTGACCACCTGATTCGCCAATCCCCTGCGGTGAAATTCGCTTTCCAGTGCATTCTGTAACTGATAGCCCATATACCCCTGGGTCATGGAAACGGAATCGGCCAGGGAAATGGCTTCATAATTATTGATATGTTTTTTGGTGCCGAAGGCATTTTGTAACGCACCCACCTGGGGCCCGTTGCCGTGGCAAATTATGGGCAGATACCCTTCGACCACCAGATCCGCTACAGCTTTCGCCAAATCATCCGACATGTCCCGAAGGGTTCTTGTTTTTGTACCCAGCGCATTTCCACCCAAAGAAAGCAAAATTTTTTGTTTCATGGAACCT
>CAZTOM010000482.1:0-1222 GCA_964615555.1 uncultured Actinomycetaceae bacterium | reverse complement strand
AGGATCGCGATTTTCGGAATGGCGTAGAGCGCCGCCGCCAGGGGCATCAGGAAGTGTATACACCCGGGCGGTTTGAAACCTTTGATCTGCCGGTGCCGGAGGATGCGGTGGTGAAAAAGCCCGATCCAAAGGCCATGCAGGCCCATCTGGAAGAGCAGTACAAACAGGTAATGGAAGATTTGACCGGTATTCAACGCATACGTGAAACGGTCGGAAAAGAACTGGATCCAATGGAGTATGAAGCCTTGCAGCGAAAATTGCTGCAGATTCAGTCGGATATTCTGGATGTAAAAATGATGATCAGCCAGTAAGGCAAAAAAACAGCCCGACGGATGTCGGGTTGTTTTTAATTTTCAGGGACGGGCTGCTGCAGCATATGCAGGAGCAGTTTTGCGGATCGGTCCGCGGCCTGCTGTTCAAAAGTGTCGTAGTCTAATTCGGCGGTATCGTCGGCACTGTCGGAGATGGTCCGAAGCACCAGGAAGGGCAGATCATTCAGATAGGCCGTGTGGGCCACGGCGGCGCCTTCCATTTCGACACAAAACGCGCCGGTGGCTTCACGAATCCGGAATTTGTCCCGCTCCGAAGAGACAAAGAGATCCCCGGTGGTGATGGGACCTTTTTTTGTGGTTATGTCCAGTTCATCAGCGGCCAGGCTCGCGGAACGAGTCCATTTTTCATCCGCTGTGAACACCCGGGTGTAGGGGGAGAAACGCTCCATGAATTCAGGATGTACATCGTGGTACAGAAGTTCTGTGCCGATGATGGTATCCAGCACCCGGATATCCGGAGCCAGAGCGCCGGCAATTCCGGTGTTAATGACCAGATCCGGTGCAAAACGATCGATGACCGCCTGGGTTTTCATGGCGGCGTTCACCTTGCCGATGCTCAGCAGGGTCAGGGCAACCTCATGGGGGCCGATGGTTCCCACATGAAAGGCGCCTCCGGGGCAGGGGACTTCCCGTAAAGCTCCCATGGAGGCTTTCAGATGGGCCAGTTCGGAGTCCAGGGCAGCTACAATGGCAATTTTCATAAAATCTCCTTTGCGACAAAAGATATCTTTATCTTACCATAGACTTACTACCCCTTTTAACCAACGTTTGCCCGGAAGTAACAAAGAATGATATTATTAGGAGTGGTAGAGGAGGGCTGACCTATGCATGATCAACAATGCCGGGAGCGATTGTTTAATATGACCCAGACAGCGCTGGAATGGAACCTG
>CAZTOM010000481.1:0-1225 GCA_964615555.1 uncultured Actinomycetaceae bacterium | reverse complement strand
TCTTCGAGAAGGCCGGGATCACCCCGCGCCGCCACGTGACCGAGATCCGCACGTCCAACGCTGCCGACTACACCCCCGGTCAGGAACTGACCGTCGAGGTGTTCGAGGCCGGCACCGCCGTTGACGTGGTGGGCACCAGCAAGGGCAAGGGCACCGCCGGCGTGATGAAGCGTCACGGCTTCGGTGGTGGCCCCGCCTCCCACGGTGCCCACAAGATCCACCGCAAGCCCGGTTCGATCGGTGGCGCCGCCACCCCGGGCCGCGTCTTCCAGGGCATGCGCAGGGCCGGCCGCATGGGCAACGCCCGTACGACCGTGCAGAACCTGCGCATCCAGGCGGTTGACGCCGAGAAGGGCTACCTGCTGGTCGCTGGCGCGATCCCGGGTCCCAAGGGCGGCGTCGTCGTCATCCGCAGCGCAGTGAAGGGAGCCTGATCATGGCTGAGCTCACCGTTGACGTCCTCGACGCGAAGGGCAAGAAGGCTGGCACCGCCGAGCTTCCCGCCGCCATCTTCGACGTCGACCCGAACGTCCCCCTGATCCACCAGGTGGTCGTGGCCCAGCTGGCCGCGGCCCGCCAGGGCACCGCCGCCACCAAGACCCGCGCCATGGTGCGCGGCGGCGGCAAGAAGCCCTGGAAGCAGAAGGGCACCGGCCGCGCCCGCCAGGGCTCCATCCGCGCGCCCCAGTTCGCCGGCGGTGGCGTGGTCCACGGCCCGCAGCCCCGCGACTACTCGCAGAAGACCCCCAAGAAGATGAAGGTTGCCGCCCTCCGCGGTGCCCTCACGGACCGCGCCCGCGCGGGCCGCGTCCACGTGGTCAGCGAGTTCATCTCGGGCGACACCCCGTCCACGAAGGCCGCACTCGCCACGCTCACCCAGGTGGTGGGCGAGCGCACCGCGCTCGTGGTCCTCACCCGCGATGAGGAGACCGCAGCCCTCTCGCTGCGCAACCTCCCCGAAGTCCACCTGCTGTGGGCCGACCAGCTCAACACCTACGACGTCCTCGTGAACGACGACGTGGTGTTCAGCAGCGCCGCGCTCGACGCGTTCCTCGGCAACGGCTCCGAGCCGGCCGCGGACGCCGACACCCCGGAGGAGGAGAAGTGAGCATCGAGCTTTCCAAGAACCCCCGCGACATCATCCTGAAGCCGGTGGTGTCCGAGAAGAGCTACAACCTGATCGACGAGGGCAAGTACACCTTCATCGTCGACCCGCGCTCCAACA
>CAZTOM010000480.1:0-1233 GCA_964615555.1 uncultured Actinomycetaceae bacterium | reverse complement strand
GGATACAGCCAGAGCACTCCGGCGGAGTCGATCAGCATCGCATCGGGCCTCCCGTCTCCGTTCCAGTCACCGGGAGCGAGCATGTTCTGCCATCCGCGTCCGATCTGGACGCGCGTGTCCGAGGGGAACATGGCGGGCCGTCCAGCAGACCACAACCCGGTCTGGGTCCCTTCGCCCACCACGAGTCCCACATGCCCGTCACCCAGCAGGTTGCGGTCCACGGGAGGTGCGCTGACCCCGATGCCAACGGTGGGTGCGGCTGCGTTCGGTGCTCCGAACCACAGGCTGAAGGTCCGGAAGAAGTTCCGGTTGCCGTAGCTGGAGCAGGAGTCTCCGGTCCCGGACACGGCGGCCAGCGATGCCGCATTGGCCACGTAGGGCGTGTAGTTGTACAGCGCCGCGGTGGCGGCGGTCCGCATCGTCACGGTCCCGGTCCCGCAGGACGCGTTCGGGTGGAAGTTCACGTTGTAGGTGTTCCCCACCCGGTAGGTGAAGGACGCCGGTGACATCCGGTACTCCTGCAGGCGGGAAGCGGCCGAGTACACCTGATTCACGAAGCCCGCGTAGGCGGGCTCGCACGGAGCGGAGTCCGTGCACCCGAACCCGGTCGCGGAGTCATACATCCGCCGGGTCGGGTTCGCGGTGGTGACGAGTCCCTGCTCCTTCTGCAGGATGGTCAGCAGCACCTGCGGATTGACTCCGCACGCCTGTGCGGACTTCAAGATCACGTCACCTGCCGATTCGTTCGCCTGGCCAACGTAGGGCAGCGAGCAGAGTCGGGTGGCAGGACGATCAGGCGTAGCGAACGTGGCATCCTTCAGGCACGGACTCCCATCACTCCCCCGCACGCAGGACGAACCACGCGTGTCCAGGAACGCCTGGACCGAGGCTGAGTTCATGGTGTTCGGTGCGTACATCACGGCATCCGTGATGAGCCGGTTCGGGTCGTATCCCACGAGGCCCGAGGCGGTGGTTGGGTTGACCGGGTACGGCGCCGGCACGGGCGACGGCGTCGTCGGCGTCGGCGAAGGCGTGGGCGTCGGCGAAGGCGTCGGCGAGGGCGTGGGTGAAGGCGTCGGCGACGCCTTGTACACCCCGGAGGCAATGATGTTCTTCACGTTCGAGCGCAACTCCCCCATCCGGGAGTAGATGTACGTGCCCGGGCACAGGGTGCTCCCCACATCCCGGTGGCCCACGATCGTCCCCCGGTTCACCCCGTTCGCGGTCATGACG
>CAZTOM010000479.1:0-1233 GCA_964615555.1 uncultured Actinomycetaceae bacterium | reverse complement strand
GGGGCGGGAGGCGAGGGTGATCTGGCGGGTGGTTGTCGGCAGCGGCTCACTCATGGCGCCAGGATAGGCGGGCGCGGTGTGGGGCGTGGGCTGTGGACTCCCCACTGAGATCCCGCACTCACGTTCGCTCACCGGGGGTCGGCCCGAAGCCGGGCTGCCCACGCGTTGACCTGGGCGACAGCCTCATCCAGCGGTACGTCCAGACCGGCCGAACTCGCTGCTCGGTCGTAATCACGAGCCCAGTGCGGATGACTGACGACAGGAGTGGGCCAGCGTCGCGGCTCGTAGCCGAGTTGGCTGGCCTCACGTGCCCTGGCTCGGAAGACAGCCTGGACAGCATCCGCGATCTCATGATCGCTGGGAACGCCCGTCGAGTTCACCAGGTCGCGAAGGAGGAGCAGGTCGACCACATCACGCGCACGATCATTGATCGAGGCGGGCGGATCGTGCGGGTCCGTCACAGCATGGAACTTCTGTGCGATCTGGTGACGGAGTGTGATTCCCACCAAATGATCGGGGTCTGGCAGTCCGAACCCGACCAGGGATGGTGACTGGAACGGCTCCCCTTCAGCCCCGATTCCTGCCTCATCGGGCGAGATCTCGAACTGAACACGTCGCCATGTGACACCGCGCAACTCCAGGAAGATGTCGAAGCGGCGGGGTTTGAGCACCCGGGTAGGAACATCGACGACCTCGATCGGGCCGCGGCGAAGCGCGATTGGCCCCCACGGTTGGGCGAGGGCACGCTCAAGAATCAGGAAGAAGTCGTCAATGTCTCCCCGAACGATCCCATCGATGTCCTTCGTTGCTCTCGTCCCCAGACCGAGTCGATGCTGGAGCAGCGTCCCGCCTTTGAGCAGGAACAGTTGGCGACCGTCATCGTCGACAGCGCGCTGTACCGCAGCGATGGCGATGGAGGATGCGATCAACCAGCCGAGCCGTCCACCGCCGAACCCTTGGCCTAACCGGCTCTCAGCTTGTGCAATCCATGCGTTAAGGGTGTTCGCCGAGTTCGGCTGTTTCGCCTTGGCTTTGAGGTCACCCAGCGCTTCAGCCGTTGACGGGTGCTTCTGCTCATCCATCGTGACGCGCATCCAGGGCGGCGGAGAGTTGCCTCTGCTCCACGGCGGTCAATCGGCCCTGTTCACGTCCGGCCACGAGTGCTTGGCGCAACAGGTATGTGGGTGTTCCGAAGTTGATGCACTGGGCGATCGCGGTGGCTGTCGTCACCGT
>CAZTOM010000478.1:0-1244 GCA_964615555.1 uncultured Actinomycetaceae bacterium | reverse complement strand
GCAACGGTCTGGCTCGGCTTCATGCGCGGGGAATCGCCCTGCACGCTGTGTGGTTACGAACGATTCGGCATGGTGCTCATTGCCGTGCTCGCCCTCTTCATCCTGAGGTATGGACCTCGACGGAAGTACGTGTTCACGCTCATCATGGCCGCGTTCTTCTTCCTCTACACGACCGTCCGCCACTGGTCGATCAACATGCTCGAGGACCGCGGTCAGGGCCTCGCGGAAGCCGTCATGGGTGCCCACACATACACGTGGGGCGTCCTCGTCTTCTGGGTGATCATCGCGTTCGCAGCGATTGGGCTCCTCTGGATCGGCGGGGACCCGCGGCTCGCGGAGGAGTTCAGCGGCAAACGCCGTCCCATCAAGAAGCTGTCTGGCTACGCCATGGTCGCCAGCATCGTTGTCTTCGCCATGACACTCGCCAACTGCCTCCAGTTCTTCCTCCTCACTGGACCGCCGCCCTTCGCCGGAACCGGCCAGCCGGCGCGGTTCACCCTGAATGTCATGAGGTCCTCCGACTACTGGAGCCTTGGCGTGTGGAGCAGGATCCTCAACCCGACACTCCACTCGATGACACCGCCCATGGTGCACATCCCGGGTGTGAACTCTGTTGATGACCTCGAAACAGGTTCGGCAGCGTCAGCTCCGATCCCCTCCTCCGGAACCCTGGAGGTTGTGGGTTCGACAGAGCTCGGGTTCGAGACAGTGGGACTCTTCGGGGAGGGGGCCGCAGCAGGAATCGCGTACGACCCCGATTCGGGCCTCTTCGGAATCCTCACCACCAACGGTGGAATGTACTTCGTCGAGGAGGATTTCAGCACGGTCGTCTCCCACGCCGTTTTCGACACCGTCAACGGCTACGACATCCAGCACACGACGGATGCCACCTTCTTCGGGACCGACTCCCTGGTGGGAGTTGCATGGAACAAGACTGTTTATGGCGCGAACCGTGTTGATCCCGGCGACGTGAGCGAGAAGGTGGAGTGGAAGGAGTTCCGAGAGAGCAGCGGTGACCTCGAGCCGGTCTTCGGCAGCAAGAACCGCATGCGCCTCTTCACCTCCCGCGCCAAGGCCGCTTACACGCTGAGTGTTGCCATGAACGACCAGTCCGGCCTCTACTCAGTGGTCAGCGTGCCATCGCCCCAGGTTCCCAAGATCGTGGTCTCGGAGTTCGCTGCCGACCACATGTTGGCCCGCGAGAACGTCCTCACCTCCGCCACCGACGCGGAACTCGACCTCTC
>CAZTOM010000477.1:0-1247 GCA_964615555.1 uncultured Actinomycetaceae bacterium | reverse complement strand
CGGTGACAAAGACCACATCAAACTCCGTCCCCTTGGCACTGTGGACCGTCATCAGAGAGACCCCCTCTTCCTCCCCGTCCACCTTCTCCGTGTCGGACAGAAGGCTGACATCCTGCAAATATTCCCATAAATTTGCGTCTTCGTATTCCTCTTCATATTCCGCCACCGAAGAAATGTATTCATCAATATTTTCCAGCCGGGTGCGATCCTCCGGCAGACCGGTGGACTTCAGCATGGCCTCATAGCCGGATTTTCGCACGACTTCCTTGACAAATTCCGTAAGACCGGTCGTCTGGGCCAGTTCCGTCAGTTCGTCGATCAGTTGCAGAAACCCGTTGAGTTTTTCCGCCGTCGCTTTTCCGATGCCGGGGATTTGCTCCGCTTCCCGCACCGCATCCATAAAGGAAATGTTCCTGCGAAATCCCCACTCCGCCAGTCGGTCGGTGGTGGTTTTTCCGATGCCCCGTTTGGGGGTGTTAATCACCCGAAGCAAACTCACATTGTCCAGGGGATTGACGATGATTTTCAGATAGGCGGTAATGTCTTTGATTTCTTTTCGATCGTAGAACTTCAGGCCCCCCACCAGGCGATAGGGAATGCCTTCCCGGCGCAGCTGGTCCTCGAAGGAACGGGACTGGGCATTGGTCCGGTAGAGAATCGCCATCTCCTTCAAAGGCGTACCTTCTCCCCGGCGCCAACCGATCCACCGGACCACCCGCTGGGCTTCTTCATCGGAGGTGGAGCATAAATGATACCGCACCGGTTCCCCCGAACCGTTATCGGTCCACAGGATTTTCTCTTTTCTTTCCGTATTGTAGTCAATGACCCGATTGGCCAGATCCAGAATATTCTGGGTGGAGCGGTAGTTCTGCTCCAGGGTCACGATCCGCGCCCTGGGAAAATCCTTTTCAAAGTCCAGTATATTGTTGATATCCGCCCCGCGGAATTTATAAATGCTCTGGTCGATATCTCCCACGACACACAGATTTCGATGTTTCTCACTGAGGAGTTTCACCAGATCGTACTGCATGCGATTGGTATCCTGGTATTCGTCGACAAAAACGTATAAAAAGCGATCCTGATACTCTTCCCGGGTATCCGGATCTTTGTCAAATAATTCCAGGGCCTTTAAAATCAAATCATCAAAATCCAGGGCGCTGTTTTTCTTCAGACGCTTCTCATATAAGGGATACAGCAGCGCCACAGCCCGCATAAAGCCGAATTTCGGATCCGACGCCACCACCTCT
>CAZTOM010000476.1:0-1248 GCA_964615555.1 uncultured Actinomycetaceae bacterium | reverse complement strand
GCCATGTTGTGGATGCCGGGCTCGCCGCCCTCGAAGTCCTCCGCGCCGAGTCCCAGTACGGCCTCCGGGGGGATCCCGGGGAGCTCGGCGTCGCCGGAGAAGTGCTCGTAGACGAGCGACTGGTCGAACCGGTCGATGCCGGCGGGGACAGGGGTGTGGGTGGTGAACACGGTCCCGGACTTCACGGCCTCGAGGGCTTCGGCGAACGTGAGCCCCTCGCCCGCCACGAGCTCGCGGATCCGCTCGATCCCGAGGAATCCGGCGTGACCCTCGTTGCAGTGGTAGACCTCCGGGTCCGGGTGCCCGGAGATACGTGAGTACAGGCGCAGAGCCTTCACTCCGCCCATCCCGAGGAGGAGCTCTTGGTGGAGGCGGTGCTCCTTCGATCCGCCGTAGAGGCGGTCGGTGACGTGGCGGGAGGTCTCGTCGTTGTCCGGGATGTTGGAGTCCAGCAGCAGGAGCGGGACCCGGCCCACGCGCGCGATCCACACCTGGGCGCGTAGGTGGCGCCCACCGGGCAGGGTGAGCACCACGCGCGCGGGGGCGCCCTCGTCCTCGCGGAGCAGCTCGAGTGGCAGGTCGTCCGGGTCGAGCACCGGGTAGGTCTCCCTCTGGTAGCCGTCGCGGGTAAGCGACTGCTTGAAGTAGCCGGCCCCGTAGAGGAGCCCCACCCCCACGATCGGCACCCCCAGGTCCGAGGCGGACTTCAGGTGGTCGCCGGCCAGGATCCCGAGCCCGCCGGAGTACTGCGGCAGCACCGCCGTGATGCCGAACTCCGGGGAGAAGTCGGCGATCGCGCGGGGCTTCGCGTCGTCGTCGTCGGAGTGCTGGTACCACCGTGGCTCGGTGAGGTAGGTACGCAGGCCGCCGTTGACGGCCCGTACGCGCTCCACCACATCCGGGTCAGCAGCGAGCTCCTCGAGGCGCTCTGCGGAGAGGCGCCCGAGCAGGGCCACCGGGTCCCCGCGGACCTCGTCCCACGCCTCCGGATCGAGGGAGCGGAACAGTTCGCGGGTGCCCGCGTCCCACGACCAGCGCAGGTTCATGGCCAGCGCATTCAGGGGCGCGAGGGCCTCGGGGAGGACGGGGCGGACGGTGAATCGGCGGAATGCTCTCACGCCCTCGGACTCTATCCGAGCCGGGCCCCCCGCGGTGGTCCGTTGACCCCATTCCCGACGACGGCGCCCCCTCCGCTCCAGCGCCCCCCTCACCACGTGCCCGCCTCCCGTTCCCGACGACAGCGCGCCC
>CAZTOM010000475.1:0-1251 GCA_964615555.1 uncultured Actinomycetaceae bacterium | reverse complement strand
TCGTCATGGTCGTCGTCGTCGCCTCCTACCGGCAGAACGTGCACGCCTATCCCAGCGGCGGTGGCGACTACGAGGTGGCCACCGTCAACCTCGGCCCGAAGGCCGGACTCGGCGTGGCCAGCGCCCTCCTCGTCGACTACGTCCTGACCGTGGCCGTCTCGATCAGCTCCGGGGTGCAGAACGCGGCAGCGGCGTTCAGCTTCCTGCGCGGTCACGAGGTCGCCGCCGCGGTCGGCCTGATCCTGCTCCTGACCGCGCTCAACCTGCGCGGGGTGCGTGAGTCGGGGCGGATGTTCGCGATCCCCACCTATCTGTTCATCGGCAGCGTCCTCCTCATGGCCGTCGTCGGGGGAGTGCGCCACCAGTTCGGGAAGCTGCCGCAGGCCGAGAGCGCCGGACTGGAGCTGCTGCCCGAGCCGGCCTACGAGTCGCTCGGCACCCTGGCGATGGCGTTCCTGCTGCTGCGGGCCTTCTCCTCCGGATGCGCCGCCCTGACCGGCGTCGAGGCCGTCTCCAACGGGGTGCCGGCGTTCCAGCGACCCAAGAGCCGCAACGCGGCGACCACACTGTTCCTCATGGGCGCCATCGCCATCACGATGCTGTCCTCGATGATCCTCCTCGCCCGCTGGACTGGGGTGCAGTTCGCCGAGAACCCCGCCGTCCAACTCGCCCGGGACGGAGTGCCCGTCGGCGACTCCTACGTCCAGGACACCGTCATGGGCCAGGTCGCCAAGTCGGTCTTCGCCGGATTCTCCCCGGGCGTGGTCGTCGTCTCCGTCGTCACCGGACTCATCCTCGTCCTCGCCGCGAACACCGCGTTCAACGGCTTCCCCGTCCTGGGGTCCATCCTGGCGCGAGATGGATGGATGCCCCGACAACTGCATACCCGGGGGGACCGGCTCGCCTTCTCCAACGGCATCCTCATCCTCGCCGCCGGGGCCATCGTGCTCATCGTCGCCTACCAGGCGCAGGTGACCAAGCTCATCCAGCTCTACATCGTCGGGGTGTTCATCTCCTTCACGCTCAGCCAGCTCGGCATGGTGCGGCACTGGAACCGGCACCTGTTCATCGAGACCGACCCGGCCGCCCGGCGCCGGATGCAGCGCAGCCGGATCATCAACACGATCGGCGCCGTCGTCTGCGGGGTCGTCCTCGTCGTCGTGCTCGTGACGAAGTTCGTCCACGGTGCCGGGTTGGCGTTGGCGGCGATGGCGATCCTGTTCCTCATCATGACCGGGATCTCGAAGCACT
>CAZTOM010000474.1:0-1261 GCA_964615555.1 uncultured Actinomycetaceae bacterium | reverse complement strand
AACCGACGACACCCGCGGTGTAAACGCGGTGCTCTACCAACTGAGCTACAGGCCCCGGCGGGCTATTCTACCGGCGCCCGGCGGGTGCCACGGACAGGGGCCGCTACATGCGGCCGCGCGCGATGAGGCGGATACCCGACCACTCGGCGCCGGCGGAGATCGCAGAGGTGGAGTGCAGGCCCGTGGTGGTGGCGGCGGACTCCACCTCGGCCGGGGGCACGTGCCCGGGGCGGCCCGGCTTCGGAGTCAGCACCCACACGAGTCCGCCGTTGTCCAGGTTGGCGAGCGCGTCCACCAGGACGTCGGCGAGGTCCTCCTCCTCTGCGTCCTCGGCGCGCCACCAGATCAGGGCGCCGTCCGCCACGTCCCCGAAGTCCTCGTCCGCAAGCTGCTGGCCGGTGTGCTTCTCGAGCGAGGCGCGCAGGTCCTCGTCGCAGTCGTCGTCGTAGAGGAACTCCTGGATGACATCGCCGAATCGGTATCCCAACGGATGGTTGGAATCGATGGAGGGGCCGGACACAGGGGGCTTCCTTTCTGGGGCGGAGAGGCGGTTGGACTCACGTTATCGCACCACCGTGCCAGCCCCAGCACCTTCCCGCCAACCGGGGGCGCCGCACGGGGGCACAGCCGGGGTGCCGCACGGGCACGGTAGGGGCGGCGCGCAGGCAGGGCCGGGGCGCCGCGCGGGGGCCGGCGGTGGGCCACATCGGTGGAATGGTGGAGTGCTTCCGTGGCCCCCCGGGGTGCCCAAACCACGTACGATGGGGGCGAGACTCGAACCGCGCCCGTGGTTGCTGCCGCGGGCAAACCAATGAAGGGTAAGGCGTGGGTATTCGCGACGTATCAAGTCCGCTGATCAACGGACTCCTGAGCTCTGTCCCCGACATCGACCACGAGGAGACCCAGGAGTGGGTGGACTCGCTCGATGGCCTGATCGAGGAGAAGGGCGGCCCCCGGGCGCGGTACATCCTCCTGTCCATGCTCAAGCGGGCCCGTGAGGCCGGGATCGCGGTCCCCACGTCCCTGAACACGCCCTACGTCAACACGATCGGCGTGCACGAGGAGCCCTACTTCCCCGGTGACGAGTCGATCGAGCGCCAGTACCGCCGCTGGATCCGTTGGAACGCCGCCATCATGGTGACCCGGGCGCAGCGCCCCGGCGTGGGCGTGGGCGGGCACATCTCCACCTACCAGTCGGTCTCCACGCTCTACGAGGTGGGCTTCAACCACTTCTTCCGCGGCAAGGACCACCCCGGCGGCG
>CAZTOM010000473.1:0-1264 GCA_964615555.1 uncultured Actinomycetaceae bacterium | reverse complement strand
GGTGGGCCGGGTTCCCGCGCGGGGGGGGGCGGGGGTCCCGGCCTAGCGCTCCCCGCGGTACCGGCGTTTGACGGCCGGGGACCCGCCGGGTGGGGGGCGGGGGCGCGGGGCGCCCCCGCACCGCGTGTCACGATGCACCTGCCCGGGGTTGCCGGTCAGGCGGTGGGCCACTCAGGCGGGGCTGTTGACCGCCACGCGGGCGGCCCGCAGCACCTTCTCACCGAGCCGGTAGCCCGGCTGGATCACGGCGGCGATCGTGGGCACCTCCACCTCGTCGGTGGGGTTGTCCATGAGTGCCTCGTGGATGAGCGGGTCGAACTCCTCACCCGGGGCGCCGTAGCGCTCCAGCTTGAAGTTGGTGAGCAGGGTGTTCTCGAACTTCTCCGCCATGGAGCCGAGCGGTCCGGAGAGCTCCTCGTGCTGGCGGGCGAGCTCGATGTCATCGAGCACACCGAACAGCGCGGTGATCACCTTCTCGCGGCCCTCCTGCACGAAGCCGGAGGCGGCCTCCTTGGAGCGGCGGACGTAGTTCGAGTACTCCTGGTTGAGGTTGAAGTAGGACGCGTTGGCCCGGGCGAGTTCGTCCGCGAGGCGGGCGTTCTCCGCCTTCAGGTCCGCGAGCGCCTCTCCCTGGCCGGAGCCGCCCGCGGCGGACTCGGCCGCCACGGACTCGTGGGCCGCACCGGCCGCTTCCGCGCCAGCACCGGCCCCGCCACCCGCGCCCGGACCATCGGCGCCCTCGGTGCCAGCGGAGGCTCCGCCGTCGCCGGGAACACCGGACCCCGGACCGGCCGAGCCGGGAGTGCCGGAGGGAGTTCCGCCGTCGCCGGGGGACGTGCCCCCGGGCGACTCGCGGAGCCGGCCGGTCTCCGGATCGATGCGGCGGCGATCGTGGATGATCGGCTCTTCGTGGTTCTCGGTCACTTGTCGTCCTCGTCGTCCACGATCTCGGCGTCCACCACGTCCTCATCGGAGTCCGCGGCAGCGCCCGCGTCCGGCGCCTCGCCCGCCGGGGCCTCGCCCGCATCCGCGTCCGCGGCCTGCTGGGCGGCCTCGGCGTTGTAGATCGCCTGGCCGATGGCCTGGGACTTCTCGGACAGGGTCTCCATCGCGGTCTTGACCGCCGTGAAGTTGTCACCCTTGAGGGCGGACTTCAGCTCCTCGACGGCGGCGGAGACGTCCGCTGCCACCTCGGCCGGGACCTTGTCCTGGTTGTCCTTGAGCACCTTCTCGGTCTGTTAGGCGAGCTGCTCCGCCTGGTTGC
>CAZTOM010000472.1:0-1265 GCA_964615555.1 uncultured Actinomycetaceae bacterium | reverse complement strand
GCGAGTAGCACGGGGGCGATCAAGCGGATCGCCGATCAGCTCGGTATCCATCCGGAGGCGTTGCGGACCTGGGTTCGCCAGGCCGAGATCGATGGTGGGGTGCGTCCGGGGACCACGAGCGATGACGCGACGCGGATCGCGGCGTTGGAGCGCGAGGTCCGCGAGTTGCGGCGCGCGAACGAGATCCTGAAGACCTCCGCGGCTTTTTTCGCCGCGGCGGAGCTCGACCGCAGGATCAGGTAGCACTTCCCACCGAAACGGTGGTGGCCTACATCGAGGCCCACAAGGACCGGGTGGTCGCCGGTCGCCGGCTCGGGGTCGAGCCGATCTGCCAGGTGTTGTCCGACGCCGGCGTGCAGATCGCCCCGAGCACGTACTACGCCCATCAGCACCAGCAGCCGTCCGCGCGGACGGTGCGTGACGCCGAGTTGAGGAAGGAGATCCGGATCGTGCACACCGAGAACCTGGGGGTCTACGGGGCCCGGAAGATCCATGCCGAGCTGTGCCGCCGGGGGACGCGCGTCGCCCGGTGCACCGTGGAACGGTTGATGCGGGCGGAAGGATTGCGGGGAATCGCGCGGGAGAAGACCCGTCGGACCACGCTGACACGGGATCCGGAGACGGCCCGGCCGGCGGACCTGGTCAAACGCCAGTTCGTGGCCAGTGCCCCGAACGAGTTGTGGGTCGCGGACCTGACCTACATCCGCACCTACTCCGGGTGGGTGTACGCCGCGTTCGTTCTGGATGTCTTCTCCCGCCGGGTGGTGGGCTGGCAGGTATCCACCTCGCTGCGCACCGACCTGGCGTTGGATGCCCTCGAGATGGGACTGTGGGCCCGCAGGAGGGCCGGGCAGGACACCACCGGCCTTGTCCACCACTCCGACAGGGGCGTGCAGTACCGAGCCATCCGGTACACCGAACGCCTCGCCGAGGCCGAGGCCGTCGCCTCGGTGGGGTCCAAGGGCGACTCCTACGACAACGCGATGGCCGAGGCGTTCAACTCACTGTTCAAGGCCGAATGCGTCCGTAACCCCGTCCTGCGCGGCACCGGCTGGCGATCCATCACCGACGTGGAGATCGCGGTGGCGGAATACATCGACTGGTACAACCACCAGCGCCTCCACGGCGAGATCGGACACCTCCCACCCGCCGAGTACGAGACCTCGTTCTGGACCACCACACCCGACCACCACTACCCTGAAATCCCCGACCTCATCGAGGCAGGAACCAACTAACCCAGCCTCCACGAAACCCGGGGCGATTCA
>CAZTOM010000471.1:0-1267 GCA_964615555.1 uncultured Actinomycetaceae bacterium | reverse complement strand
ATCCCCTTCCACACCGCCGATAAAGCCGACATTATTGCTTTCGGTCATGTGGGCTGCAATATACCCTACCAGGAAGGAAGGCTGTTCCGCTTTAAACAGAACCGATACCGCATTGTTCAGGCCTTCTGCGGCCACACTGTCAACCAGCGCATAATTGGTTTCCGGATTCGCTTCCGCTGCGGCATTCAAAGCATCCGTCAGCATGAACCCGATCCCCCAGATCAGCTGATTGCCCTGCTCCAGGGAGGTGTCAAAGTTGGGTGCATAATCGCTTTCATTGTGGGATTCCACATAGGATACGGCGACACCCAGTTCTTCCTCTGCCCGCTGCATGCCTTCCCAGGCGGACTGGTTAAAGCTTTGGTCATGGACGCCGCCCTCGTCGGTTACCATACCGACCTTCAGGTCAGAGCCCGTTCCGCCGCCGGACGCTTCTTCTGTTGCTTCCCCTTCTGTGGCGTCGGTGGCTTCGGTGGTTTCCACCGCTTCCGTTGCCTCTGCATCCGTTGCCGGCGCTTCCGTTGTTCCTCCGGTTGCAGCCGGATTACAGGCTACAAGCGCCAATACAAGAACCAGCAGCAACGCTACATAACGTTTTTTCATCATGTACCCCCTTTATTTTGGTTACAACGTTATTATACCCCAAAACCGTGATTTGCACCCTTTCGCAAAAATGTAACAAAAAATTATGACTTACTTGACGATCCTGACGGCAGGAAATACAATATTAGGTAGAAAACCGTTGCCACCCGTGAACAAAAGGAGGTCACCATGCCGTTAGTTGACACAAAAAAAATGTTTGAAAAAGCCTATGCCGGCGGTTATGCCATCGGAGCCTTCAATGTAAACAATATGGAAATCATTCAAGGCATTACCGAAGCCGCCATGGAAGTGGATGCCCCGCTGATCCTGCAGGTTTCCAAAGGGGCCCGATCCTACGCCAATCATACCTACTTAATCAAATTGGTCGAAGCCGCCCTGGAGGTGACCGATCTGCCCATTGCCCTGCATTTGGACCACGGGGATTCCTTTGAAATCTGCAAACAGTGCATCGACGGCGGTTTTTCCTCCGTGATGTTTGACGGATCCTCCCTGCCCTATGAAGAGAACGTCCGGCAAACCCGGGAAGTGGTGGAATACGCCCATGCCCACGGGGTTGTGGTGGAAGGGGAACTGGGAACCCTGGCCGGCGTGGAAGATGATGTTTCCGTCGATGCGGACGATGCATCCTACACAAAACCCGAACAGGTACAGGACTTTGTTGAGC
>CAZTOM010000470.1:0-1270 GCA_964615555.1 uncultured Actinomycetaceae bacterium | reverse complement strand
GCGCGGGGCCGGACGCGCGGGAGTCGCTGTTCCGATCAGGCGTTGGCGAGGATCGTTGAGAGCGCCGAGGTGAAGAACCGCATCCCGTCGGTTCCCGTGCGGGGGCCGAGCGGCCCGTCGGGGCCGTAGCCGGCCTCCATGGCGTGCTCCGGGTGGGGCATGAGGCCCACGATCGTCCCGGACTCGTTCGCGATTCCGGCGATGTCCCGCATGGAGCCGTTCGGGTTCAGGTCCGCATAGCGCAGCACCACACGGCCCTCGGCCTCGAGCTCGTCGAGCACGGCCTCCTCCGCCACGTAGTTTCCCTCGCCGTTCTTCAGGGGGATGGTGATCTCCTCCCCCACCTCGAACTGGTTGGTCCACACGGTGGAGGCGGACTCCACGCGCAGCCGCTGGTCGCGGCAGACGAACCGCTGGCCCGCGTTGCGGATCAGTGCGCCGGGCAGCAGGTGGGACTCGCACAGGATCTGGAAGCCGTTGCAGATTCCGAGCACGGGCATTCCGCCGCGTGCGGCGTCCACCACGGCGGACATCACGGGGGCAAACCGGGCGATCGCGCCGCAGCGCAGGTAGTCGCCGGCGGAGAAGCCGCCGGGACTCACCACGGCGTCCACGCCCTTCAGGTCCTCGTCCCCGTGCCAGAGGTCCACGGCCTCGGCGCCGGCCAGGCGGACGGCGCGGGCGCCGTCGCGCTCGTCGAGCGAGCCCGGGAAGGAGACGATTCCGATGCGGGCGGTCACGCGGATTCCTCCGCGGTCACGGACACCACGTCCTCGATCACGGGGTTGGACAGGAGTGTGGTCGCCGCCTCGCGCGCGGCAGCCAGGTGGTCCTCGGTGACCTCGCCGTCAACGGTGAGCTCGAACCGCTTTCCCTGCCGGACTGCGGAGAACTGATCGAATCCCAGCCGGGGCAGCGCCCCTGCCACGGCCTTGCCCTGGGGATCCAGGATCTCTGGCTTGGGCATGACCTCGACCACAATGCGTCCCACGGGATCACTCCTTGTTGCTCGGCAGTGTCCTCAGCATATCCACGGACCCCCACGCACACCCGCGGCGGCCACCATGCGGTCGGCTCCCCGACGACGGGAGCCACCTTACGTCGTCGGCGCACCGTAGGACCGGCGCACCCCCGCCGAAACCGGGGACGACGACGGAGGGCGGGTCGCGTCGTCGGGGCACCGTAGCTATAGCGCACCCTCGGCGCGACTATCGCGCACCCTCGGCGTAGATATGGTGCACCCTCGGCGTAGATATGGTGCACCCTCGGC
>CAZTOM010000469.1:0-1271 GCA_964615555.1 uncultured Actinomycetaceae bacterium | reverse complement strand
GTGGCCCTCACTGACGACGGCGACGTGTGGTGGGAGGGCCTCACCAAGGAGCCGCCGGCGCACCTGATCGACTGGCACGGCAACGACTGGACCCCCGAGTCCGACGCCCCCGCCGCGCACCCGAACAGCCGCTTCACCGTGCGGGCCGACCAAGCCTCCACGATCGCCCCGAACTGGGAGGACCCGGCGGGCGTGCCCGTGGACCTCATCCTCTTCGGTGGTCGTCGCGCCTCCAACGTGCCCCTCATCTCCGAGGCGTACGACTGGGAGCACGGCGTGTTCGTGGGAGCCACCGTCTCCTCCGAGCAGACCGCTGCCGCCGAGGGCGCCGTGGGCTCGCTGCGCCGCGACCCGTTCGCCATGCTGCCGTTCTGCGGATACAACATGGCCGACTACTGGGGCCACTGGCTCGAGATGGGCGAGAAGCTGGGCGACAAGGCTCCGCGCATCTACCAGGTCAACTGGTTCCGCAAGGACGAGGACGGCAACTGGCTGTGGCCGGGCTTCGGTGACAACTCCCGCCCGATCGAGTGGGCGCTGCGCCGCCTCGCCGGCCAGGTGGACGCCGTTGACGCGATCTCGGGCCGCATCCCCGCCAAGGGCGACCTGAACGTTGACGGCCTCGAGTTCTCGGACGAGGACTACGAGAAGCTGTTCGCGCTTGACCCCGCCGCCTGGGGCAAGGAGGCCGACCTGACGGAGGAGTACTTCGCCCAGTTCGGTGACAAGCTGCCCGAGGAGCTCACGAAGCAGCTCGCCGCCCTGCGCGAGCGCATCGCGAACGCCTGAGCGACAGCCTCAACCCTGCCCTCCGGCGCCGCACGGTAGCCACTGGCAGGTAACCGCACGAGGGGCGGGGATCCGGGACACCGGGTTCCCGCCCCTCGGCGCGTCCGGCACCACTCCCGCCCCTCGGCGCGTCCGGCACCACTCCCGCGCCTCCCTCTAGGCTTACCCCCGTGAAGGTCCTCCTCCTTGGTTCCGGCGGGCGGGAGCACGCGCTCGCCCGCGCCCTCCTCCGCGACCCCCAGGTCACCTCCCTCCACGTGGCCCCCGGCAATCCCGGCACCGGCCAGATCGCCACCAACATCGATCTGGACCCCCTCGATCCGGACGCCGTGGCGCAGTGGGCCACCGCCAACCAGATGGACCTGGTGGTGGTCGGCCCCGAGGCACCCCTGGTGGCCGGGGTGGCAGACGCCCTGAACGCCGCTGGGGTCCCCACCTTCGGTCCCTCGGCCGCCGCCGCGCGGCTCGAGGGATCCAAGGCA
>CAZTOM010000468.1:0-1273 GCA_964615555.1 uncultured Actinomycetaceae bacterium | reverse complement strand
TGGTTAGAGACACGGTCAACCGGCGTCTGCGGGACCGGGGGCTGTCGGATGCCACCGACGACTACATTCATATGGAAGAGAAAAGCCTGCCCGTCACCGTGGCCCACGTGCCCATGCGCCACACGGAAATACGGGAAGATTTCGACGAAAAAGAGCCGGAGTGATTTCGCCCCCGGCTCTTTGATAGTGTATAATGAATGAAAGGATGCGGAGGTAAGTGTATGGAACGTATGATCATTGAAAAAAGTCCCAGTTTAGAAGGATCCATCCGCGTAATGGGTGCTAAGAATTCGGCCTTGCCGATTTTAGCCGCAACGTTACTGGGCACCGAAGACATTATTTTAGAAGATGTACCTTCCCTGAAAGATGTGGAAGTTATGATAGAAGTTTTACAATCCCTTGGTTCAGAAGTTGAATATATTGAAAAAGACACGGTGCGGATTAATTCCGCCCATGTAGACAAGACGGAGCCACCCTATGAACTGATGTCCAAAATGCGGGCCTCTTTTCTGCTGCTGGGTCCGCTTTTGACGCTTCTGGGCGTCTCCAGAACTTCCATGCCCGGCGGTTGCGCCATCGGCGCCCGACCCATCGACCTGCACCTGAAAGGCTTTCGGGCCCTGGGAGCAGAGGTGACGGAAAATGAAGAAGAATTCTATGTGGAAGCGTCGGCCAAAGGCGGTTTAATCGGAGAGACTTTGTATCTTGACTTTCCTTCGGTGGGAGCTACGCAGAATATTATTATGGCGGCCACCCTGGCAAAGGGGGAAACGGTCATTGAAAATGCCGCCAAGGAGCCGGAAATTGTTGACCTGTGCAGTTTTTTAAATAAGCTGGGGGCGGATATCAAAGGCGCCGGCACATCCAATATTCGGGTCAAGGGTGTGGAAAAACTGAAAGGGGCCCGCCACTCCATTATTCCCGACCGGATCGAAACCGCCACCTTTATGATCGCAGCCGCCATGACCCGCGGAGATCTGACGATTGAAAATGTGATTACAGACCACGTGCAGCCCATCACGGCAAAGCTGAAAGAAATGGGTTGTACCGTGGAAGAAGATGAAGATATTATTCGGGTCAAGGGAGCGGACAAACTGGTGCCCACCAGCATCAAAACTCTGCCTTATCCGGGTTTTCCCACGGATGCCCAGGCCCAGTTTATGGCGATGCTGACCATTGTGCCGGGACCGCCGTCCAAAGTCGTGGAAACGGTATTCGAGAATCGATTCATGCATGCGGAAGAATTGCTTCGTATGGGCGCGAATATCCGCAC
>CAZTOM010000467.1:0-1277 GCA_964615555.1 uncultured Actinomycetaceae bacterium | reverse complement strand
AACGAGTACCTCATCCTCTCCGCGCGCGACGTGCTCGCGATCGTGGAGAAGTAGCCTCCGCGCCAACGCACAGAAGAAGGGCCCCGGGAGTTCCCGGGGCCCTTCTTGGTGTCTCTGGGTTTTGGTGTGTCTGGGTCTGGGTCTGGTTCTGGGGCTGGCCGGGGTGGCTCAGCCGGCGCGGACTCAACCGGCGCGCCCCTCGGCGGCGGCCTTCGCCTCGGCCTTGCGGCGCTGGATGATCTGGGAGCGCTCGTCCTCGGTCATGCCGCCCCACACCCCGTAGGGCTCCTGGACGGCGAGTGCGTGCTCGCGGCAGTGCTCCAGCACCGGGCAGGTGGCGCACAGGGCCTTGGCGGCCTCGTCGCGGCGGCGGCGCGTGCCACCGCGCTCACCCTCGGGATGGAAGAAGAGTTCGGGGTCGGCGTCTCTGCACAGGCCTTCGTACTGCCACTCCCAGAGGTCCATGACGGGTCCGGGAAGGCGGGTGATCTCAGCCACGCGGTAGTCCTCCTGCAGGCCTCGTGAGGCTGCGGAAAATAGGCTCCGGGGTTCACCCGGAGGAGGGGGAAGCCGGTCCACAGCGGATCTGTGTCCCGCGTTACAGCGCTACCAACGCTACCCCGCAAAACGTTGAAAATGCAACACTTTCGGGGGTCAGCCGGTGGTAATGCACCCCTTTGGGTGAGGTAAATCGGCATGTTTTCTCACCTGATTCGCTTCACCTCGTCTTGCGGATTTTCGGATCAGTGGTATTCGACGGTTGTTGGTCTGGGTGCGAACGGGGGACGGGGGAGGGCACCGGCCATGGTGCAGGGGTGCCCGGGTGCCCGAGAGCCCGTCGGGGCGGGTGGCGGCCGCGGTGCCCGGGAGCCCCGGGGCGGGAGTTGACCGCGGTGCCCGGGGACCCCCGGGGTGGTAGCGGGGGCCGGGGGTGGTAGCCGGCCCCCAGGGGCGGGGGTGGCGCCGGGCTAGACTGGTGACGTGACGGAACTGCCTATCGGTCTCACCTATGACGACGTTCTCCTCCTGCCCGGCGCCACGGACGTGATTCCCTCCGAGGTGGACACCACCTCCCGGCTGACACGCGAGATCTCCATCCGCATGCCGCTGCTCTCGGCCGCCATGGACACGGTGACCGAGTCCCGTATGGCAATCGCCATGGCCCGCCAGGGCGGCATCGGAATCCTCCACCGCAACCTCTCGATCGAGGACCAGGCCTACCAGGTGGACCTCGTGAAGCGCACGCAGACCGGGCGGATCTCGAATCCCGTCACCAT
>CAZTOM010000466.1:0-1280 GCA_964615555.1 uncultured Actinomycetaceae bacterium | reverse complement strand
TTCTAAAAATAAAGCATTGCGACCATATTTTCGAATCAAATTGCAACCAAACTTTGTGGGTTTGATTCACTTGTTTGAAAATGCCATTGTATATAAAAAAGCATTAAAAGGCGATGACAATGCCTCCGTCGTTGGCATACATGGAGCTTAACACCTTCATGCCTGTCAACTGAATGTCCAAAAACCGGTATCGTTTTTCCACCATGGCGCGGATTTCTTCTGCCACCGCCTGGGCGTTGCAGTGGGAAATGTACAGAATCCGCTCTGCATAATTGACGCCGGTTTCTCCAATGGCTTCGACCAGCTTGCGATAGGCATTCTGTTTTCCCCGGGCCATTTGGCGCAGCCCGATTTCTCCGTCTTCCGCCTGCATGACCGGCCGAATGGACAACGCCCCTGCCAGGGCGCCTTTCCAGCGGCTGAGGCGGCCGTTTTTAATGAGATTTTCCAGAGACTCCAGGACAAAGAAGGTAAAGGCGTCTTCAATCTGCGCCTCCACTTTTCTTACAATGAATGAAAAGGAGGCTTCCCTGTCCAGCAAACGCCGGATGTGTTCGGCCACCAGGGTTTCCCCCGCCACGGCGGACTTGGAATCAAAAACATGAATTTTCGGCGGATTTTTCTGTTCTTCCCGCATTTCTTTCGCCAGCACCGCATTGTTGTACGAAGCGCTCAGCTTGCGGGACAGAGTCACCACAAAAACTTCCTCCGCGTCTCCGTAGGCTTCCAGATAGTCCCCGGGAGCCGGCGCCGCGGACTTGGGCGCGTCGGGATAGGCCTTCATGACCGTTAAAAATTCCCCCTGGTTTACCGTGCCGTCATCGACAAAACTTGTGTCCCCCACGTCCACCTTGAAGGGCACAAAATGAATGTTCAGGCGTTTGGCCAGTTCCTCATTCAATTCCAGGGAACTGTCGGCTACGATGATGCGTTTCATTCCTGATACCTCTCTTCCATCAGGGCGACCAGGGCCCTGGCATCTTTTTGCAGGCGGTCGGTATCTTCTCCCTCCAGCATGACGCGAACCAGAGGTTCCGTGCCGGAGGGCCGGATCAGCACCCGCCCCACACCATCATAGGAGGCCTCCAGTCGCCGAATTTCTTCCTGGATCACATCGTCAGAAAGATATGCGTTCTTTTTATCCGGATGTACCCGGGCATTGATCAGCACCTGGGGATAGGAAACCATCAGTTGATTTTTTTGGCTTAAGGCTTCTCCGTCATCCAGCATCAGTTCCACTAACTTTAAGGCGGTGAGCAATCCGTCGCCGGTTGTATTGT
>CAZTOM010000465.1:0-1282 GCA_964615555.1 uncultured Actinomycetaceae bacterium | reverse complement strand
CGTTTAGAACAATTGTTCGATGATTAATTTAAGTATACCTGAACAAACGTTCTGTGTCAATAAATATCGAACTAATGTTTGTCTCCGTCCTTGCCCTGTGATATAATGGCGCTAATGGGAGGGATTTCCATGTATGAAGATCTGACAAGAAAGCAAATTGATATATTGGAGTTTTTAAAAAAAGAAGTAATACAGCGGTGGTATCCGCCGGCCATTCGTGAAATCGGTGCGGCAGTGGATATAAAAAGCACCTCCACTGTTCACAGCCATCTTACCAAATTGGAGCAAAAAGGATATATCCGAAGGGATCCTACAAAAAATCGAGCCATCGAAATCGTCGATGATACGCTGTCGGATTTTCCCACGCACCGAACCGTGGATGTCCCCATTGTAGGCGATGTCGCTGCCGGCTCTCCCATATTGGCGGTGGAAAATATTGAGGACACCTATCCCCTTCCCATCTCCATGGCGGAAAAAGGCGATTTGTTCATGCTGCGCATTCAAGGAGACTCCATGATCGAAGCGGGAATACTGCAGGATGATCTGGTCATCGTGCGCAGACAGGCGACTGCCACCAACGGCGATATTGTGGTTGCCATGCTGGAGGATTCCGCTACCGTGAAACGATTCTTTCAAAGAAACGGTTCAGTGGAACTGCGTCCGGAAAACAGCACGATGTCTTCCATCTTCACAACGGACTGCCAGGTACTGGGAAAAGTCATCGGTCTGCAGCGAAGAATCTATTAAACAGAAACAAAGAAAAACCGGTCCGATCGGACCGGTTTTTTTATACAATCAGTATACGAGTGTTGTCTGAACCGGCATGGTGCCTTCCTGCATGGCAAAGATCAGCTCAATGGCAAAGGAAGCAACCCGCGTGTTCAGGGCCAGAGCAAAATTAAGATCACAGGCGATACTCTCTTCCTGTGCTTTGTATTCTTCGATAATGGATGCGATTTGCTCTGAAATCAAATTTCGCAGTCGCAAGATCGGTTCGGAATGAAGGTCGATTTCTTCCGTTTCCAGGGCGATCGGCTCGAACACATGGTCCGCTGCCGCCTCATTCACTGCCTTCTCATATTGTACATGCTTTACAAAGCTTCCGTTGAAACTCCAGTTCTTTGCATGGGCCATACAACAAAAATCTGACAGATAATGGCTGATAATGCCGAGTTTCCGGCTAAACAGCTTCATGGTAAGGGAGTTTTTATGATCTTTCAGATTCATAAAGCGACTTACAAAGATCAGGGTGACAATCTCGTTGGAAATAAAATGCAGACTG
>CAZTOM010000464.1:0-1285 GCA_964615555.1 uncultured Actinomycetaceae bacterium | reverse complement strand
CGTCGCACTCGTGCTGGGTCTGGTCCACGCCCTGGGATCATCGGACCTGCCGGTCGTCATTGCCGCCGACGTGCTGCTGCTGACGATCATGGCGGTCCTCGACCATGATGCCCTGCCCCGTGCGGCCAAGGAGCAGCGGGTCGTCCTCGACCGGGCGATCCCCTCAGCGGCACTGGTGCGGGAGGAACTGGCGTTCCGTCTCGACGCCGAAGTGCTCGACGTCGAGATCGAGCAGGTCGACTTCGTCCAGGACGTGACCACGGTCCTGGTCAAGGTCCGTCGTCGCACCGATGGACCGCCCTTGAGCACGAAGGCCTTCGGCACCCGCGCCGATCGGATCGGGGCCCGGTGAGTCTGCGCAGCGCCCCGTCGCACCCCGGAACCCGTCCAGCGCACCTGTCCCGAGCGGTCGACGCACTCCCTGAGGTCTCCCTCGAGGAAGTGCTCGCCTCGGCCGAACTGCAGGATCGGGTCGATACGAAGTTCATCGTCGCACCGACCCAGGTGGCGGAACTCATCGCTGCCCTGGCCGGCCGCCTGCGGGTGCTCACAATCGACGGCAGACGCCAGTTCGCATACGACTCAATCTATTTCGACACCCCGGATCTGCTGACCTTGCGGAACCACCGGCAAGGTCGTCGTCGCCGGTTCAAGGTCCGGACCCGCACCTACGTCGACTCGGAACTGTCGGTCCTGGAAGTCAAGGTCAAGGGGTTGCGGGGACGCACCGAGAAGGTTCGGATCGACCACGTCGGCCCACCGGATCGACTCGACCGGGCTGCTCGCGACTTCGTCACCGAGGTGCTCGCAGACTACGGCCTCGACGACGCGGCCCGAATCGCTGCTCGACTTCAACCGACACTGCGTACGACCTACGACCGGACGACGTTCGTCGGTGCCTACCGTCCGGTCCGGATCACAGCGGACGTCCACCTCCGATGCGGCGACGCCGACCGGACCGTCGCGACCCTGCCGGACTCGATCCTGTTGGAGGTCAAGACCCCAGGCGATCGGGACCCGATCCTGACGCTTCTCCATCGCCTTGGTGCCCGACCGGTCCGGATGAGCAAGTACGGCGCCGGGGTCGCCATGGTCAAGGATGACGTACCACCCCAACCGTGGCACCCGGTCATCACCCGGCATCTGCGGCCCACCGTCGCCTGATGGCGCTGCCGAACCGCCACCCACTCCCCGATGCCGCCGCCACAACTTCGCGATCGCGAAGTTGTGGCGGCGGTGGCGATGGCCAGGTGGGGTGACCGGCGACCTGTCAGCCAGGCCGGGG
>CAZTOM010000463.1:0-1291 GCA_964615555.1 uncultured Actinomycetaceae bacterium | reverse complement strand
GCGAGGCAGCGGCCTGCAAAGCCGTATACACGGGTTCGAATCCCGTCGCCACCTCCACGCACAGGGGCGGTTGGCGCAGTGGTAGCGCGCTTCCTTGACACGGAAGAGGTCGCTGGTTCGATCCCAGTACCGCCCACCAGATGGCCGCGAGCATGGCTCGCGGCCTTATTTCTTTTGGTGGCCGCCAGATCCGCTGAGTACCCTTGCCACGTGGCCGCAAACCCGCCGGCCCACCCCATCACGAGGAGAAGAACAGTGAACGCCGTGAACACCGCCCCGCCCGAATCGATCACGATCGCGGAGCAGACCACGGGCACCACCCTGTTCGAGGGGCAGAAGGACATCGTGGCCCTGCGCGTGAATGGTGAGCTGAAGGACCTGGACACGGGGCTGGTACCTGGTGACGTCGTCGAGGGGGTGGACATCCGCTCCCAGGACGGGCTGGACATCCTGCGCCACTCCGCCACGCACGTCCTCGCGCAGGCGGTGCAGCAGCTCTACCCGGACGCCAACCTCGGTATCGGTCCGTTCATCACGGACGGCTTCTACTACGACTTCGGCAACATCCCCGAGCCCTTCACGCCGGAGAAGCTGAAGGAGATCGAGAAGCGCATGATGCGCATCATGAAGGAGGGCCAGTCCTTCCGCCGGCGCGTGGTGAGCGAGGAGGAGGCGCGCAGCGAGCTCGCGAACGAGCCCTACAAGCTCGAGCTGATCGACCTGGCCGGCGGCCCCGGCTCCGGCAAGGGCACGGACGGCGGCGACGCGGATCAGGATGCCGCAGACGAGGCCCTCGAGCAGTCCGCCCAGGGCGCCTCCGTGGAGGTGGGCGGGGACGAGCTCACCATCTATGACAACGTGCGTCGCAATGGGGACGTGGTCTGGAAGGACCTGTGCCGCGGACCCCACGTCCCTTCCACGCGGCTGCTCGGCAACGCATTCGCCATCACGCGTTCCTCGGCCGCCTACTGGCGCGGAGACCAGCGCAACGACTCCCTCCAGCGGGTCTATGGCACGGCCTGGCCCACCAAGGAGGACCTGCAGGCCTACCAGCACCGCATCGCGGAGGCGGAGCGCCGCGACCACCGCCGCCTCGGTGCCGAGCTGGACCTGTTCTCCTTCCCGGACGAAATCGGCTCCGGCCTCGCCGTGTTCCACCCGAACGGTGGGATCGTGCGCATGGAGATGGAGGAGTACTCGCGGCGCCGCCACATCGAGGCCGGCTACGACTTCGTCTACTCGCCCCACATCACGAAGGCCCAGCTCTTCCAGGTCTCCGGCCACCTCGACT
>CAZTOM010000462.1:0-1294 GCA_964615555.1 uncultured Actinomycetaceae bacterium | reverse complement strand
CCGAGTCGGAGGTGTTGCCCGGCCAGCACCACACCCGCACCGGGATCCCCTCGCGGGTCACGGCCATCCCGACGACGACCTGCGGCAGGTCCTCGCGGTGGTCCTTGGACTTGCCGTAGGTGCGGAACCCGGCCTGCTTGACCGCACCGCTCGGCAGCTCGCCGCCGTCGTCGTCGCCGTCGCCGTCAGCGGTGGTGTCGATGGTGGTGGCCACGGGGTTGCCCTTGGCGTCGCGCCAGAGGGGTTCGTCGCCGGTCTCGGTTTCGAAGTAGGTGGAGGTGGTCTCGAAGAACAGCAGGTCGACCTGCAGGTTGAGCAGGTCCGCGGTCGAGGCGTACACGTCCTTGGCCAGGGCTGGTTCGACCTGCAGGAGCCAGTCCATCGCCCGGTAGCAGGCGTCGTCGCTGACCTCGGACAGGCCAGGAACGTGCACGTCACGGTTGACCCAGCCCGCGGCGGCCAGCTTCGAGGACGGTGCCAGTGCACGGTTGGCGACCAACGCGAACAGCACCCGTTCAACGGTGGCGTCGCGGCGGGTCCCGCTCAGCAGGGTGCGCATCGTCTTGGCGATCCCGAGCCGGGTCCACAACGCGTCCAGTACCCAGGCCCCGCCCAGCGGCCGGGACTCGATGAAGGCCAGCCCGGGCAGCCCACCGGCCTGATCCTCGACCTGGCTGCCTCTCGAGGTCTCGCCGAGCAGCCGGGAGAGCGAACCGATCAACCGCTGCACCGCGGCCCGGTCCAGCTCCTCGGCCCGGCCGAAGTTGTACAGCACCTTCATCCGCGCGCTCTTCGCAGCCGGATCCCACTCGTTGTGCGCCAGCTGCAGGTACCGCACCACGGTGCCGTCCTTGTTCCGCCGCGACGTCGTCCTCACGAACATGTCACCAGACGCTACCCGGGCAACACGCGCCTAAGCCAGCCAAACACGCCCAGTCGTGTCACTAGGCGTTTCGGGATGCGTCACCACCCCGCGAACCGCTGACCTGCACGTTCGTCCCCCGACATGTCCCAGAAACGCGATCAGCTGCGGAACTCAGGCGGGAGGGTGCCGCGGAACTCCTCGGGGAGGACATCCCTGCCCCGGGTGTCGACGAGCGCCAGATGATGGACCCGACCCGCAGCCCCGGGGACTACCAGGTCGGCAGCGACGAAGCGATCCGGCAGGCGCGCGACCCGCACGCCTGACGACGGTCGGGATCCGTCGGCGGTCACCGATGTCAGTCGGAGTCCTCCCCGGCGCGGGATCGCAACAGGCGGCGCAGACTCTCCAGCCGCTGCGCCAGGTGTGGTT
>CAZTOM010000461.1:0-1297 GCA_964615555.1 uncultured Actinomycetaceae bacterium | reverse complement strand
GAAGTGAGCGCGAGGTGTTCTCCTTCGGCGAGTTCGCCGACCGCTTCGACTGGTCCAAGATCAACCCGGTCGGGCCGATCTTCGACATGAAGAAGCTGCTGTGGCTCAACGGGGTCTATCTGCGGGAGCTGGAGCTCGGCGACTTCACCGCTCGGCTGCTGCCGTTCCTCGAGGAGGCCGGGGTGCTCTCCGGCAATCCCTCCCTCGGTGAACTGGGTCGGCTCAAGGAGGTCGCCGAGTTGATCCAGACCCGGATCGGGACGCTCAAGGAGGCCGCCCCGCTGGTCGCGCCGTTCTTCGTCGCCGACGACGCGCTCGAGGTCGACGAGGATGCGCGGGCCGGACTCGCGGACAACGCCGGCGAGGTGCTCGACGCGGCGATCGCGGCGCTGGAGCCGATCAGTGACGCCGGGTACGGCGTGCTCGGATCGGAGAGCGACTGGAATGCCGCCGGGATCGAGGCGGCGCTGCGCGCAGCGGTCGTCGACGGGCTCGGGATCAAGGCCCGGTTCGCGTTCGGGCCGCTGCGGGCCGCGGTCTCCGGGGCCCGGATCAGTCCGCCGCTGTTCGAGTCGATGGAGATCCTCGGCAAGCACTCGACGATGAACCGGCTGCGCCGGCTGCGCGACTCGCTCTGACCGTCCTGGGCGCTCGGGTCGGGTGTGGATAACTTCCTCGCCTGAGCCAGGTGCTGTCCCAGACTGGGAGGCATGCTCGATCGTGACATCTCCTGGGGAGTGAGGGACGATGGCTGTTGTGACAACACTGCCGCGGAGCCGGCCGTTGACGCGGGCCGACCTCGAAGCGATGCCCGACGACGGGCACCGCTACGAACTCATTGACGGGGTCCTCGTCGTGTCACCGGCCCCGTCGAGGGAGCACCAGCGCGCGCAGATGAGGCTCATCGGGGCACTGCTTCGCGTCCTCCCCGAAGGTTTGGAGATGCTGGCGGCGCCCTTCGACGTCGCGTTGGCAGATGACACCGTGACCCAGCCGGACATCGTGGTCGCGCCGCGCGAGGCATACACCTCCAAAGACCTTCCCGAGCCACCCCTGCTGGCGATCGAGATCCTCTCGCCGAGCACCCGCCGGTTCGATCTGGTTCTGAAGAGGTCGCGCTATGAGGCGGCCGGGTGCCCGCACTACTGGGTGATCGACCCGGAGGAACCTCGGATCATCGCGTGGGCACTGCGCGGCGGTTCGTATGTCGAGGTGGCCGATGTCGTGGCGGACGAAGAACTTGTCCTCGAACAGCCGTTCCCGTTCCGGATCGTCCCGGCGACGTTGGTCACGTGAA
>CAZTOM010000460.1:0-1303 GCA_964615555.1 uncultured Actinomycetaceae bacterium | reverse complement strand
TATGACAATGGGATTTTCATTTCGTTCCATGGCCTCTTCGATCACCTGGATCCGGTGCCGAAAGGAGATCTGATTCAAGGTGTAGACGGTTCCGTAAAACAGTCCAATCCCCAGACACAGGATCGGCAATAGCCGGGCGAAGTGAAGTCGGGGCAGATTTTTTGTCCGCAGCAGCTGTTTCAGCAGCAGGAGCATGGCGATCACCAGAAACAGATAGCTGGCGTAATAGTTTCGGGCCAGGACCGGCCGCACGACAAACAGCGGCGCCACAAGAACCGGGATACACAACAA
This sequence comes from uncultured Actinomycetaceae bacterium, assembly GCA_964615555.1. Taxonomy (GTDB): domain Bacteria; phylum Actinomycetota; class Actinomycetes; order Actinomycetales; family Actinomycetaceae; genus JAAZBW01. The sequence continues at coordinate 1,012 of CAZTOM010000460.1, read as the reverse complement.
AACGAAACGGTATTGTTTTCTTGTGGGGCTGTGGCGCAGGGCGGACCCGGTATAGAGCAGCAGGCCAAAGGTGACAAGATGCACAAAAGCGTCGATGATAAGGGGCCAGTAGCGGATTTTTCGCATACTTTCCGGGGAAAAGTGGAAGGTGGTGCCAAAGACCAGTCGGGTCAGCCCCACATACACAGGGAGCAGAAGAAACCAGGCCATGGCATAACGGCGCCCTTTCCCCCGGTGCAGGCGCCACAGGGTCCAGGCGCAGAGACCGCAGGTGATCAGAAGAAACACCGGCGATTCCAGCAGCAGATAGCGGGAGAATGCCCGGTAGTTTTGCACCAGAATGTCGATAAAATGCCCGGCGGATTCGGGTACGGTGCGATAGGAATCGTCCGCCCCCAGGATCTGTCCGTACACCGGGGAAGCAAACATGATGAGGGTACCTGTGACCACTCCAAAGAACAGCGCCACGGTGAAGGGAGCAACTTTTCTGTGCTGTAGCCATTGCCATACCAGCAGGCCGGCGGAGAGAAACAGGAGAAACAGGGTCACATGTTCCACAAAAAGACACAACAGGGCACCACAGAAAAACCATCCGACCGATTTTCCTGCGCCCCCTGTCAGGGGCCGATGATGAAAAAGAGGAGAAATCTCCAGGAATAGGTACAGGATCCCCACCATGGGCGGTACATAATTAAAGAAGCCGGCGGACCAGGGATACACCTGTATAAAGATCAGCCGGGGTACGGTCATGACAAAGAAAAAGGATAAAAACAGCGCCAGGGGACTTTTGATACGGGAAAGTTCCGCCAGAAGCAGCGTCAACAGCAAAAGGGAAAAAACCTTGGCCAGCGCCCGGGTCCAGGGTTCAATGAAAAGATACGACAGGAAATTTCCCAGCACACGGCCGTTCAAGGTCTGATAGTGGTCGGTGATCAGTTTCAGGAACCCTTCCGGTGTGCGCCGGGCAAACACAATGCGGTTCCAGTCGTCCCCGGTGGGGACGAAGGTGTAG
>CAZTOM010000459.1:0-1304 GCA_964615555.1 uncultured Actinomycetaceae bacterium | reverse complement strand
GAGCCGACACCGGAGCCGTCAACACCGACGCCGGCGCCCCCCAAGCCTGCCGCCCCGAGCCCGGCCGCGCTGGCGGCCCGGATCGCTGCCGCCCGCCCGACGATGCCGGCGGCAACACCCGACCCCTCCGAGTCGGCCCGGTTCGGGCGAGTCGGCGAGGACGGGACCGTGTATGTCGTGCGCGGTGAGCAGGAGCAGGCGGTCGGGTCCTATCCCGGTGCCAGTGCGGACGAGGCGCTGCAGTATTTCGCCCGCAAGTACGACGAGTTGTTCGGGATGGCGGATCTGCTCGAGCAGCGGCTGCACACCGCCAGTGAACTGACCGCGCGCGATGCCGCGGAACAGTTGTCGCACCTGGCCGAGCAGATGACCGAGCCGGCCTTCGTCGGTGACCTCGACGCGCTCCAGGCCAAACTCGACAGCATCGCGACGGCTGTGGAGACCCGTCGTGAGGAGGAGACCGCGGCCCGGGCTGCGGCCAAGGCGGCCGCATTGACCGAGCGGGAGGCGCTCGTCGCCCGTGCGGAGGCCATCGCTGCCCAGGATCCGCGACGCATCCAGTGGAAGCGCAGCGGCGAGGAACTGCGGTCGATCTTCGAGGAGTGGAAGGCCCACCAGCGCAGCGGCGCCAAACTGGACAAGCCGGTGGAGGCCGAGTTGTGGACGCGCTTCAGCAGCGCCCGGACCGCCTTCGACAAGGCTCGCCGAGCCCATTTCGCCGAGTTGGAGACCACTCAGTCAGAGGCCAAGACGATCAAGGAAGGCCTGGTCCGGGAGGCCGAACTCCTCTCGACGAGCAAGGACTGGGGTCCGACGGCTCGCGAGTTCAAGCGCCTCATGGACCGTTGGCGTGCCGCGGGTCGGGCCGGGCGTGCCGACGACGACAAGTTGTGGGAGCGGTTCAAGACCGCCCAGGACACCTTCTTCAACGCCAAGGACGAGGTCGCCGCTGCCGAGGACGAGGTCTTCCGGGGCAATCTGGCGGTCAAGGAGGAACTCCTCGTCGAGGCCAACGCCCTATTGCCGATCTCGAACCTCGAGGACGCCAAGGCCGCGTTGCGCTCGATCCAGGACCGGTGGGACAAGGCCGGCAAGGTGCCGCGCGCCGACCTGGAGCGCACCGAGAAGGCGCTGCGTCGCGTCGAGCAGGCGGTCCGGGAGGCCGACGAGAAGAAGTGGTCGTCCTCCAATCCCGAGGCGTTGGCCCGGGCGCAGAGCCTGGTCGACCAACTCGAGAAGGCGGTCGCCGGTCTCGAGCAGGACCTGGCGGCGGCCGAGGCCAAGGGCAACGAGAAGAAGGTCGC
>CAZTOM010000458.1:0-1305 GCA_964615555.1 uncultured Actinomycetaceae bacterium | reverse complement strand
CGCCCACAAGTGGACACGCATGGACAGTTTTAGACTGCTATGTTGCACGTATGTTGCACGAAACGTCCCGCAAGCATGGCCCCGGCAAGGGTGCAGACCGCCGTAGCTGGGGGCGGCTGCGCAAACTCCCCTCAGGGCGCTGGCAGGCCGCCTATGTCGGACCTGACGCGGTGCTGTACCGAGCTGCCACCACGTTCGAGGATGAGGACGCAGCCCGCGGTTGGCTGCGGGACGAGCGCCGCCTCATCGACCGGGGGGACTGGCAGCCTCCCGAGCTGCGAGGCGCAGCCAAGCCCGCCAAGGCGACCATCTTCCGCGACTACGCCGCCCGCTGGCTGGAAGGCAGGCGCACCCGTGGGCGGGCGCTCAAGCCACGTACGGCGGGGGAGTACCAACGGCTACTCGATACCGCGATCTTCCCCACGTTCGGGGATCTCCCGCTGACCGCGATCACCCGCAAAACCGTGGAGGCGTGGCACGATTCGCAAGGCAGGACGACGGCCACGCAGACCGCGCGGGCATACTCGCTGCTGCGGACAATCCTCGCCAGCGCGCTAGAGGATGGATTGATCCCCGCCCAGCCCTGCCACATCCGGGGAGCCGGAAGCGTGGCCCGCCGCCACGAGGTGAAGCCGCTGACCGTGACCGAGCTGGGGACACTCGTGGAGAACATGCCCGAGAGGTACCGGCTGCTCGTGCTACTCGCTTCTTGGTGCGCGCTCAGGTTCGGGGAACTCGTGGAACTCCGACGCAAGGACCTGGACCTCAAGAACTCACGTATCCGAATCCGCAGGGGAGCGGTTCGCGTAGACGGGCGCGTGATCGTGGACACCCCCAAGAGTGACGCGGGCATCCGTGACGTGGCGATCCCGCCCCACTTGATCCCCACCGTCAAAGCCCACCTTGCCGAGCACGCGGAGGCCGGGGCCAACGGGCTCGTGTTCCCCGCTGCCGGTGGTGGGCAGCTGGCACCCTCGACCGTGTACGGCAAGAACCCGCGCAAGGAGAAGGCAGCGGACGGCACCGAGGAATGGAAGGGCGGCACCAACTTCTACCGGGCGCGCGCGCTCGCGGGGCACCCAGATCTACGGTTCCACGACCTACGGCACAGCGGCGCGGTGCTGGCCGCGCAGAGCGGTGCCACCCTCGCGGAACTCATGAACCGGCTCGGGCACTCCACGCCCGGCGCTGCCATGCGTTACCAGCACGCCGCTGCTGATCGTGACGCACAGATCGCCGCCCGGCTCTCCGCCCTCGCGCTTGGAGAGTGATCCCCACGCCCGGCGCGTCGCTCGGACACTCGTG
>CAZTOM010000457.1:0-1307 GCA_964615555.1 uncultured Actinomycetaceae bacterium | reverse complement strand
CTTCGATGACATCGTTGACTTCGCTGGCCCGAAGGTGCGAACTGCGCTTGACCGTCCCTATCGCCACTTCTCTTCTGGGATGCAGGTGAGACACGGCTTCGCCGTCATCACCGCGCTTGATGAACCGATCATCCTCGTCGATGAGGTCCTGGCTGTGGGGGATGCGGCCTTCCGGGAAAAGTGCTACGCCCGGATGGAGCACTTGCTCGCTGATGGCCGGACCCTGTTCCTTGTTTCCCACTCAGAGAATGACTTGCGTCGATTTGGTTCACGAGGCCTCTATCTGAAGAACGGGCGGTTGGTTCTCGACGGGCCGATGGACGAGGCGATCAAGGCCTACAAGCGAGACTCGGGGGTATGATCGTGACCGGGCGCACACCTGCCGCGTTACCGGCCAAGCCGACCGAGGCTACGGACTGGCTGGCTGGTGAATCGACGACATGGCGGGACGTACTCGTGGCCGGTGTGTTGGCGCTGGCCGTGGCTCTGTTCGCATTGTGGTGGCGGGCCCCGTTAACACCCACTGATCCTTGGCATTACATCAAGGCTGTCTGGGAGTTTCCGACCCGCACGTGGGTGCCGCTGGGCTACACGCGCTATGGCTTAATCTTCGCCAATGCCCCGGGATTCCTCATATTCGGCAATTCGCAGGCAACCTACTATGCCGTGCCCCTCATGTCCGCGGCATTGTTGACGATGGCGACCTACCTGATTGCCCGACGGTTCTGGGGAGCGTTGGCGGGGCTGGTGGCGGTCGTAGTTCTCTTTGCGAATTCGATCATCCTCTACAATCTTACTCGTGGGTACCCGGACATCCCGGCTGTGTCGCTGGTCGTGGCGGCGGCCTGGGCCGCGCTCCAGGCTAGAGATCGGGATTTCAGGGGACGAGCCGGGATCGGCTGGCTACTAATCGTCGGGCTCCTCTTAGGTTGGGCCGTCGAGATTCGCGAGACGGCGTTTCTGGGTTGGCCGTTGGTACTGCTCTTTCTCCTCAAGCGGGGCGTCATCCTGCGCGTGCTCACTGTGGTAGGGATCCCGGTCTTGGGATGGCTTGCCCTGGATGTGTTGATCAGTTGGTGGGCGTATGGAGAGCCATTCCTCAAGGCCAAAGTTCTCCTAGGCATCGAACACGGCGCACCGAGCTCGGTGCCTCCAGACCCCAATGCGCCGCCACCGCTGATCAGGTCCCGGTGGTACTACCTCACTGCGGTCCCACTCGTTGCGATCGAGCGCGTGCCGGGAGGCATGTGGATGGTTGTGGCCGGGACGGTCGCGCTGGCAGCAGGACTCCTGCGAAATGGGGGGGT
>CAZTOM010000456.1:0-1308 GCA_964615555.1 uncultured Actinomycetaceae bacterium | reverse complement strand
CCCGGCACGCCCGACGAACTGGCCCGAGTGGCCGCCAAGGTGGCCGCGTCCTGGTGCTGGTGAGCTGGGGTTTCTGGCCAAGGCAGCGTAGACTCATCGAGAATTCATCTACCAACCAGTTGGAGAAAATGCCGTGACCGATACCCAGACCACCTCCGGCGTCGTGCTGACCGATGTTGCCGTGCAGAAGGTTCGCTCCCTGCTTGAGGCCGAGGGCCGCGACGACCTGTCGCTGCGGATCGCCGTCCAGCCCGGCGGCTGCTCCGGGCTGCGCTACCAGCTCTACTTCGACGACCGTCAGCTCGACGGTGACGTCGAGACCGATTACGACGGTGTCAAGGTCGTCACCGACAAGATGAGCGCCCCGTACCTCAGCGGCGCCTCGATCGATTTCATGGACACCATCCAGCAGCAGGGTTTCACCATCGACAACCCGAATGCGGCCGGTTCGTGCGCCTGCGGCGACTCGTTCCACTGATTTCGCCCCCATAGCAGCTTCGCGCGAGTCGCGCGATTCTACGCCACCCCGTTGGAGACTGATCACCCGGGGTGGCTGTTATACGTTAAGGTGGCTCCAGCAGTCGATGGCTCCGCCCTGCGCAGACGTGGGAACCGGGGCCGACAGGGAAATACGGAAGGGCAACTTGTGAGTGGCAAAACTGCGCCATCGAGACGATGGGTTCGGGGTCTCCTGGCTCTCGTGCTCCCGCTGGGCCTGGTCGTCCTGACCGCATGCTCCGGTTCGGGCGCCCGGTTGGGCCTACCTGAACCGGCCACCGAGCAGGCACCCTTCGTCGGCAACCTGTGGCTGGGGGCGTGGATCGCCTCCTTCGCCGTCGGCGGCCTCGTCTGGGGTCTGATCATCTGGTCGATCATCCGGTACCGCCGCCGTGAGGGCGACGCTCCGGCACCGCGCCAGACCACCTACCACCTCCCCCTGGAACTGCTGTACACCCTGGTGCCGTTCCTGATCGTCGGCGTCCTGTTCTTCTACACCGTCAAGGTGCAGGACGAGATGATCGACCAGGAGACCGAACCCGAGGTCGTGATCAACGTCATCGGGCAGAAGTGGTCCTGGACCTTCAACTACATGGAGGAGGACAACCCGGCGATCGGCACCAACGCCCACGAGATCGGCACGCTGGAGCGCATCCCGGACCTGTACCTCCCCGTGAACAAGCGGGTGCGGTTCAACCTCCAGTCCGCCGACGTCATCCACTCGTTCTGGGTGCCGGCCTTCGACTTCAAGATGGACGTCATCCCGGGACACTTCAACTCCTTCGACGCCACGCCGAACCGGATCGGCAC
>CAZTOM010000455.1:0-1312 GCA_964615555.1 uncultured Actinomycetaceae bacterium | reverse complement strand
CTGCTTCAGTGGTGGTCTCGGCCGTGGAGCCGGCAGTGGGCGACGAGGTGGTGGTATCGCCGCCAGGAGCCGGGGCCGTGGTGCCGGCTCCCGTCGTCGGGGCTGGCTCGTTGGGTGTCTCGCCCGGGCGGGCGCAGCCACCCACCGCCGCCATCGCGAGAGCGGTCACACCAATCGCGGTGGCCCGCCAGAGGGACTTGATAGCCATCGGGGGTTTCCTTTCTCAGGGCTTCGTTGCCGTTTCGAATCCTTGAACCTACGAGGGGGACCGGGTCCCCGATACGAATGTGTAGGACGAAGGTCCGAGGTTTCCTTTGACTCTATGGGCCGGATCACACAAGCGGCAGGGGGAGGACGCGAAAACCCGTTCCACCAGCCGGAAGGCGCTTCCGAGCAGCTCAGGCGCCCGCGGACTTCGACCGCTTCTTGGCCAAGAAGGCATCCATGCGCTCGAACTTGGCCTCGGATTCGAATAGGAGTGCCTGTGCGATCGTGTCCACCTCCGGGTGCGCCGCCCGGGGCATCCGGAACACGGTCTTGGTTACTTGGATCGCGGTGGGATCTTGCTTGAGGATCCGGTCCGCCAGACGGTGAGCTGTGTCCATCAGTTCCCCTGGCTCGACCATTTCCGTGATCAGCCGAACCGCGAGGCACTCATCTCCCGTCAGCACACGGCCAGCCAAGAGGATCTCTTTGGCTAGCGGCTCTCCCACCAACTCAGCAAGGCGCCACGTGGCCCCCGCGGCCGCCATGATCCCGAGACCGGCCTCCGGGTTTCCGAGTTTGAGACGAGGGGTACCGATCCGGAAGTCCGCAGAGAATGCCAGTTCGGCTCCACCCCCGAGGGCGAACCCGTCCAGAGCGGCGATCACTGGCATGGGGAGCCGTGCTATCCGCTGAAACACATACGCGTTGATCCCCCGCAGCCCCGCATCCCGGCGGCGATCCCGCAGCTCCGCGATGTCCGCGCCCGAGGCGAAGACGGGAGTGCCGCCGTCGTCCCCGGAGTAGCCGGCCAGGATGAGGACCCTCGGGTTCGCCTCGAGGTATGAGCACAGAGCGTGGAGTTCGTCCACCATGCGCTGGTCGATGGCGTTGCGCACCTCTGGGCGGTGGAGGGTGGCGACCACGCGGTCCTCGCGTTCGTCCACCAGGATGGCGGTGAATTCGCCCCAGTCCATGCGGGACTCCTTTCTGGTCCTATCGGGTGCTCGCGGGTTCTAGACGGTCTCGATGAGGAGCGCGGTCCCCTGGCCCACGCCCACGCACATGGTGGCGAGCCCGCGCCGACCTGCCCCGGTACCAGTGCGCT
>CAZTOM010000454.1:0-1314 GCA_964615555.1 uncultured Actinomycetaceae bacterium | reverse complement strand
AGATCGCCGCCGTCATGGGTGGGAACCTGAAGTACATCGTCTCCGGGGGCGCCGCGCTCTCCCCGCGGCTCGGCCACTTCTTCCGCGGTGCCGGCTTCACCGTGATGGAGGGCTACGGCCTGTCCGAGACCACGGCGCCGCTGTCCGTGAACCCCTCGCACGACACCCGTATCGGCACCGTGGGCAAGGCGTTCCCGCTCGTGTCCACGCGCATCTCCGACGAGGGCGAGATCCAGGTGAAGGGTGACCTCGTGTTCGAGGACTACCACAACGATCCGGGCGGCTCCGTTGAGGCCTTCACAGAGGACGGCTACTTCAAGACCGGTGACCTTGGCTCCATGGACCCCGATGGCTACATCACCATCACCGGTCGGGCCAAGGACGTGATCGTGACCGCGGGCGGCAAGAACGTGACCCCGGGTCTCGTGGAGGACCGCCTGCGCGGCCACCCGCTCGTCTCCCAGGCGGTGGCTGTGGGAGATGGCAAGCCCTTCATCGGGGCGCTCATCACGCTGGACGCCGAGGCACTGCCGCTGTGGCTGAAGAACCACGGGTACGAGCCGCTCACCGTGCAGCAGGCCTCCCGGGACGAGCGGGTCCTCGCCGCCATCGATGCCGCCGTCACGCGCGCGAATGAGCCCGTCTCGCGGGCCGAGTCCATCCGGAAGTTCACCATCCTGACGGAGGACTTCACGGAGGAGAACAACCTGCTGACGCCCTCCATGAAGGTGAAGCGCAACGAGGTCATCAAGCGCTTCGCGCGCGAGGTGGCCGAGCTCTACGGGGACAACGCCGCCGACGGCTGATCCTCCCCCTCCACCTTCGCTGAGGGTGGGCGGGCTAGCATCGGGCCATGGCCATCACAGACGCAGATCGTCCGTTCCTCATCCGCGCCGTGGAGCTCGCCGAGCAGGCGCTCACCCTGGGCGACGAGCCGTTCGGCTCCGTGCTGGTATCCCCCGGCGGCGACGTGCTGTTCGAGGACCACAACCACGTCAGCGGCGGCGACCACACCCAGCACCCGGAGTTCGCGATCGCCCGGTGGGCGGCGGAGAACGTCTCCCCGGAGGAGCGCGCCACCTCCACCGTGTACACCTCCGGCGAGCACTGCCCCATGTGCGCGGCCGCGCACGGTTGGGTGGGCCTGGGGCGGATCGTGATCGCGGCCTCCTCGGAGCAGCTCAGCGCCTGGCGCGCGGAGATGGGCGTCCCGGCGGGCCCCGTGGCCACGCTCCCCATCCAGCGGGTGGTACCGGACGCCGTCGTGGACGGACCGGACCCCGAGCTGAGCGAGCGGGTGCGGGAACTGCACCG
>CAZTOM010000453.1:0-1322 GCA_964615555.1 uncultured Actinomycetaceae bacterium | reverse complement strand
GAGGGTGACCTTAACGGTGTCGGCGAGGACGTTGAGCCCGCGCTCCATACCGCGGCGCGCCTCCTCGTCGAAGGCAATCATCTTTGCCATGAAGTTCCTGTTCCTTTTCGGGACGTGTGGCCCGTGGTGCCCGCGACGGACGGCCCAGCGCTCCGCGTTCCTGTCCCGCGTGGCACCGGGCCTCACCACCAAGCCAGTGGATTATCACTCTCACTAGGAGAGTGCTAACTCGATCTTGGCACTCTCACCCCCCGAGTGCAAGACGGCCCCGGGTCCGCGCCCGATCCGTTCTCGCCCAGCGAATCACCGGGAGCGGCGCGCCGACGACGCAGCCCGCCTCCCGCCGTCGTCCCCTCCCCGCGGCGCGCCGGGGGCGCCACGCCGGGCGAATGACACGCGTGTAGTTCGCTCGGTAGACTGGCGGGACCACGATCTGCAAGGAGCTGGAATGACCGAGGCACTCGCGCCCCTCACGTCCGCGGCGAACGCGCCGGCGCACGAGGGGCTGACCGAGACCGAATCGGGCATCCTCACGTTCGAGAAGCAGTGGTGGAAGTACGCGGGCACCAAGGAGACCGCGATCCGCGAACTCTTCGACATGAGCGCCACGCGGTACTACCAGGCGCTGAACGCCCTGCTGGACAACCCGGCGGCCCTCGCGGCCGAGCCGCTGCTGGTCAAGCGCCTGCGCCGCCTGCGTGAGTCCCGCCACCGGGAGCGTTCGGCACGTCGGACGCCCACCTCGGTTCGCTAGGCCGTAGCCTTAGGGCCATGACGCGGTATCCGGAGGACGAATTTGATCGGGCAGCACAGTCCCGTGGGCCCAAGGGTGTCCACCGCCCGGCGGAACCTGCATGGAAGAAGTTCCTCCCGCTGATCCTCGCCCTCGTCCTGGGGCCGCTGCTCGCGTGGGGCTTCGTCTCCGCACTCAACCGGGACAACACCGCAGATCCCGTGGCCGATCCCACACCCACCGCGACCGAGACTGCCGGGGCGGGCGAGACACCGGATCCGGGCACCGAGGACCCCACCACGGGTGAGGGCACCGAGCCCACCGAACCCACCGAGGAGCCGGCCGAGCCCACGGAGCCAACCGAGCCCACCGAACCCGTGGTGGAGGAGCCGCAGGTGAACTACGAGGCGGCCGTCACCGTGTACAACGGGGCGCGGATCGCCGGGATCGCGGGCCGGACCTCGGAGCGGCTGGAGGCAGCCGGGTTCACGGACGTCACGCCTGCCGACTACGGCGAGGCCCAGCCGGTGGCCTCCACCGTGTACTACAACAACGCCGAGCTCGCGGACACCGCGGAGGCGATCGGCGA
>CAZTOM010000452.1:0-1324 GCA_964615555.1 uncultured Actinomycetaceae bacterium | reverse complement strand
CTCTCACTGATCGATGATCTGGGAGTGGGTCCCATCCGCGATCTTGGACTCTTGGATTCCGCGCTCCACCGGCCCGCCGTGTCAGTGTTCGGACACGACGCCTACCCGCGCATCCACATGAAGGCCGCCGTCCTCCTGGAGGGCATCGTCCGCAACCATGCACTGGCGGACGGAAACAAGCGGCTGGGCTGGCTCGCGCTGGTGGTGTTCCTCGGTTTGAACAACCTGGCACTCGAGGCTCCAGACGATGACGCCTACGAGTTGGTCATCGGGGTGGCGAGCGGGGAGATCGGTCACGAGGAATCTGCGGAGCAGATCCGCGCGTGGCTCGCGCCGGTAAGCGAGTAGGCCCGCAGCGGCGCGGTGCTGGGAGGAGGGGCCACTCGGCGCGGTGCTGGGAGGAGGGGCCGCCGTCGTCCCCCTGAGGCCTACCGCAGGAGGGCGAGGTCCCGGCGGATGTAGCGCAGGTGGGCCCACTCCTCCTCGAGGATCACCCGGATGCAGTCACCCACGGTGGGGCGCCAGTCATCACCGCCGCCCCAGGGGTTCTCGCGCTCCTCCGCGAGTTCATCCTGGGTGGTGCCGGCGAGGAAGTCGGTGACCTGCTGTTGGCGCTCGGCCCGGACCTGAAGGACCTCCTCGAAGGTGGGGTCCTCCTCGCGGAAGATGGACATGTCGAAGCCCATCTCCGTGGCGCCGGTGAAGATGAGGCCGATCTCGTGGAAGGGCTGTTCGCGGCGGAGAATCGCGCCACCCAGCCAGGCGTCGGTGGCGAGGATGAGGTGGCGCAGGGTCTGGGCGAGCGACCACTCGTCCTCCACGTGGGAGTCCACGAGCTCGCGCGGGGTGCCGTCCACCGTCTCCTGCCAGGCGGCCTGGACTGCCTCCCAGCCCTCGCGCAGGCCCTCGAGAGTCTGGGCGTCCTGGAGCTCGCGCCCCGGGAACTGGCGGTTGAGCTCCGCCTTCACGTACGGGACCACGTCCACGCCGTTGACGATGAGGCTGCCGAAGAAGAGGTCGTGATCGTCCACGTCCAGGCCGTCGAGGTCGACGGCCCGCATCTTCACGCCCCTCATGTCCGAGGATCGGAAGGTTGCGCCCTTGAAGCTCGCCCTCAGGAAGCTCGCGCCCTCGAATTCTTCTGTGCGCTCATAGCGGCTCATGCGCAGAGCCTCCCATCGCGGCGGTGGCCCCCTCAATATGTGGAGAACACCGAAGAATCCTCGGCGCTGCGTGGGGTGGCAACCAAGAGCGGCTCGGTCAGGCCCGGGTGGCTCTCCGCGTGGCCGTCCGCGTGGCCGTCCGCGTGGCCGTCCGCGTGGCC
>CAZTOM010000451.1:0-1327 GCA_964615555.1 uncultured Actinomycetaceae bacterium | reverse complement strand
AGCAGATCGCGCAGTCCGAGCTCGGCGAGGAGGTGGAGATCCTCTCGGTCTACCTCGGTGAGTCGGCCCCCGTGGTGGCGGACTTCAGCGAGCGCCTCGGCCTCACCTACACCTCGATCCCGGACCCGGCTTCCACCATCTCGCAGGCCTATGCCGTCCCGGCGATCCCCGTGCACTACTTCATCGATTCGGAGGGCGTGCTGCGGTCCATCGAGATCGGATCTCTGGGCCTGAACCAGATGCAGGAGCACCTGACCGCACTCGGGTGAGATCCAAGGGTGTGTTCGCGAGCCTGGGTGCGCTCACCGCCCCTAGAAGCGCTCCACCAGCTCCAGCACGCGTTCTTCGAGCGCATCGAAGATCTCCCGCACCTGCTCCATTGCCTTGCCCTGGGGATCCTCGATCTCCCAGATCTCCGGATCCGCAGCGCCCTCCGGCAGGTGCACATCGGAGGAGAACGTCACCACCAGGTCCGCATGGTCCAGATCACTGTCATCCACCGCGTCGGGCCGTGCCGCCTTGCGCCACACCATGTTCTCCCTCATGACCTGTGCGGGATCCCCGTCCACGGGTACCGGGTCCTCGTGGATGGAGCGTGCGGCGAAGAGGAGCCGGCCGTTGCCGTAATCGTGGCCGATCGCGGCCGCCATCTGGCCCAGCACGCCGTCCTCGCCGTCCAGGAACAGCACCAGGTGCCGCTTCGTTGCCCGCTCGCCCTCCAGCCGTGCGTCCGCCGAGAGGTGCTCGCCCACCATCCGCTTCACCAGGATCGGCAGCATGTTCTGGATGCGGGTGGTGTGCTCGTAGCGCTCACGGGTAAAGTTCACCGCCTCCTCCACGGCCTGCTCGTCCAAGACGTCGTCGAAGTCCGTGGTGAGAGCCCGGATCACGCCCTGGAAGTTTCTGTCCTGCAGCTCACGATCGGGACCCGTGATCTGCGCCCCACCGTCCGTCTCCGCATCGAAGATGCGGCGCCGCTCCTCGCTGTGACCCTGCTCCTCCGCCTGCTCTGCCTCGTCCGTTCCCGTGGCGAGAATTGGTTGCTCCAACTCCCCGTGCAGCTCCTGGTTGCTCATGGTGCATTCCCTCGCGTCGGTGGCATACCGCCGCCACGGTAGCGTTGCTGGGGGTCAGCCCTATGACTGCCGGGTAACGCCAAGCTAACCGCACGGTGGAGGGTGCAGGGAGGTGTCGGCGGTGCCGTCGGGACTAGCGGGTGACGGGGCCGGCGTCGTCGTGCGCGTCCTTCGAACCGATCGGCAGGAAGTGGAGGATCCCCACCAGGACGGAACCCACGAGGAAGCCCACGAGCGCAGACACGATCGTG
>CAZTOM010000450.1:0-1331 GCA_964615555.1 uncultured Actinomycetaceae bacterium | reverse complement strand
CCAGCGCGGAACCGACCAAGTCTCCGGAGCCGACTGAAACTGGTGAGCCGGTCGGGTTACCGCCGTTGCCGGAGGCGGCGAAGGAGAACACACCGGAGGGTGCGGAGGCGTTCATCCGCTACTACATCGAGGTGATGAATCACTTGCACAGGGAGCCACAGCTCGGCGTGATCCCATTGCTAGCAGACGGAGGGTGTACGTCGTGCGAGTCAGCCGAGAAGGCGATCACGCGCTTGATCAACGAACGCTGGCGGTTTGAAGGGGACCTGTATGCGATCGAATCGCTCGTGCCGATCGGAGGAGGACCCCCTGGTGTGACTCGCTTCGACGTGCGGTGGCGAGGTCTGGGACCTCGCATCCTGAGTGAGGAAGGCGAGCTGGTCGAGACCGTTCCCGCCAAGGAACTTGAGGGAATCATGGCTGCGAAGTGGGAAGGCTCGAGATGGGTCTTCTATGACTCCGCAGTGTCAGGCAGCTAGCTACGGATCCACCCACAGCCGCCCGCCATAACTTCGCGATTGCGAAGTTATGGCGTGACCTTGAACGGGAACGAGGAGAGGCTCAGGAGGTGGCCGTGGGCCAGGGCTTCTCCGACCGTGCGGTGAGCACGATCACGGGGGCCTGGGCCTCCTGGACCAGGGCGCGGGTCGTCGACCCGAGGAGGAAGCCGGGCACGCCGCGGTGACCCTGGCTCGCGACGACGACGAATGCACCGTCGCGGGACTCCGAGGTCAACGCCTCTACGGCGGATCCCTGGATCGTCACGAGTTGGACGTTCACGTCAGGATGCCCGGCCCGCAACTCGTCGACGACCCCGGTGAGCGGCTCCTCGGGTGAGGTGACGCCGGTCTCGGCCTGGACGAGGCGCACGTCGCGACCCTCGGCCGCGGCGGCAGCGATCGCCAAGCGGGCGGCGCCGACCGCCGGCTCGGACCCGTCGAATCCGACGATGATCGGGCCGGTGGCGTCGTACGTCTCCGGTGCGCTCGGTGGGATGACGACGGTCGGGCAGTGGGCACTGGCCGCGACCGCGCCCGAAATGCTGCCGATGACGCTGCCCTGGAATGCCCCCGAGCCGCGGGTGCCGACGACGACCGCAGCGGCCTCCTGGCTGGCGGCGAGCAGCGCGGTCACAGGGTGGTTGACCTGCGGATCGCCCTGAACGTCCACGGCGAGGTCACTGTCGCGCAGGCGGGCCAGCTCCGCGTCGATCGCTGCCTTGGCCGTGGACCCGAGTCCCGGCGAGGTCTGGGTCAGGCCGGGTGGGACGGCTTCACTCGCGATGAGCCGCACCGGTGCGCCGACCGCCGCCGCCCAGGACAGGGCCCAGT
>CAZTOM010000449.1:0-1332 GCA_964615555.1 uncultured Actinomycetaceae bacterium | reverse complement strand
CGGCGCTTGACCTCCACGGCCACGGTGGCCCCGCCCGGGGCCTTGGCCAGCAGGTCCACGGGCCCGATGGCGGTGGGGTACTCGCGGCGCACGAGCGTGTGGCCGGGCCCGAGGAGCTCGATCTGCTCCGCGAGCAGCTTCTGCAGGTGGGCCTCCACCCCGTCCTTCACGAGCCCGGGATCGGGACCGAGCGTGTGCTCGGTGTCCGAGACCACCTCATGGATCTGGATCTCGAGGCGGCCGTCCACCTTCTGGTGCTCCACGGTCCACACCTCGCTCACGCCCTGCTCGGCGGCCTGGGGATCGGGCTGCGTCACCCGCATCACGCACGGCGGGCTCATCCAGTTCAGCGGCTGGTAGGAGCCGCCGTCGGAGTGGATGAGGACCGAGCCGTCCGCCTTGACCATGAGGAGCCGGGTGGCGAGCGGGAGGTAGGCATCGAGCCGGCCCGAGTAGGTGACGGTGCACGAGGCGACGACGATTCTCACGCCCCAACCCTAACCGTTCCGCCCGTTCGGGCCCTCCCCCGCCACGGACTCCCAGGAGGGCGGCGCGGACTCGATCCAGCTCCGCAGCCCGGCGTACGAGCCCTCGGAGACCACGAGCGCGAACTGCTCGCCCCCGGCGCGCACGAGCACGCGGCGGACCGGCTGGCCGGAGCGCGGCGAGGTGGCCGGAGCTGCCTCGAGGATCTCGAAGCCCTCACGGGCCCACGTGTGGCGCGGGGTGGTGCGCAGGGAGATGTTCGGGAACCACTCCAGGCGCCCCGCGCGGTAGCAGGCCCAGCCGTCACGCAGCGGGGCGCTGTCCGGGAGCGCGAGCGCGCTCTCGAAGACCCCCACCCGGCGGGTGAGGTGCCAGGTGCGCAGGACGAACAGGGCGAGCAGGAGGGCCAGTGCGAGCAGCGCGTACGGGATCACCTGCTGATACAGGATCGCCTGCCACACCGGCCCCACGGCTACTCTTCGGCGGGAAGGGTGAGGGAGTTGTCCACCACGATCTCCACGTCCTCGTCCACCGCCACGAAGCCCGCGGTGATGGGGAAGGACACGGGGGTGCCGCCCTCGGGAGTGATGCGGACATCGCCCTCGCGCAGGATCGCCAGCACCGGCTGGCGGCCGGGCAGGATACCCATGTCACCCTGGAAGGCGGGGACCACCACGGAACTCGCCTGCCCCTCCCACAGCAGCTCCTCGGGGGTGACGATCTCGACCCTCACTTGGCTTCCTTCTGCAGCTGGTCCCACTTGCGCTCGAGGTCCTCGAGGCCACCGATGTTGAAGAACGCCTGCTCCGCCACGTGGTCGTACTCACCGTTGGCGATCTTGTCGAA
>CAZTOM010000448.1:0-1339 GCA_964615555.1 uncultured Actinomycetaceae bacterium | reverse complement strand
CTGGTGAAGCGCGCGGTGGGCTGAAACCCGGCATTGGAGCGGTAGCAGCCCACCGCCGGCTTCCGCTCCTCAGCGTTGTCCGTAAACGTTCTGGTAGCGGTGGTAGAGACGGTCGATGGTCTCCTGGGGGATGGGGATTGCGGGGCCGAGTTGGCGGGCGGCCGCGGCGGTGCGGGCCACCTCCTCGCACATGACGGCGGCCCGTACGGCCTCCTCGCCGTCCTTCCCGATCGTGAACGGTCCGTGGTTCTGCATCAGCACCGCCCGCGAGGGCGAGCCGGCCAGGGTCTCCACGATGCCCTTCCCGATCGAGTCGTCACCGATGATCGCGAACGGTCCGATCGGGACATCGCCCCCGAACTCGTCGCCCATCAAGGTCATCACCCACGTGATCGGCTCCCCCACGATCGACCACGCCGTCGCATACGTGGAGTGCGTGTGCACCACCCCGCCCACCTCCGGCATGTGCCGGTACACGTAGGCGTGGGCAGCCGTGTCCGAGGAGGCCGAGAGGTTCGGGGCCGTGCCGTCCTGGATCTTCTCCCCCTCCAGGGTGCACACCACCATCAACTCCGGAGTCAGCTCGTGGTAGCGCACCCCGGACGGCTTGATCACCATCAGGTCCGCACCCGGCACCCGCTCCGAGATGTTCCCAGCGGTCCACACCACGAGGTCATAACGCACCAACTCGGCATGCAGGTCACACACCCGCCGCCGCGTGGCTGCCACCGCCTCCTGCACACCGGCAGGAAGCTCCGCAAGAACAATGCTCTGAGCGTCCACAGGGTTATGCCTGCTTGGCCTTCGCAGCGGCGATCGTAGCAGCCAAGGATTCCGAGACCTGTGGTGAGTCATCGTTGATATCCGGTCCAAAGAACTTGATGACATACATGTCTTCGTCGCCGGTGTTGACGTACTCGAGTGGCTCGATCGCACGGGAATGGACGACGAGGAGCTCGTCGCGTCCGGGGCGGCCACCGGCAACCTCAACGCCGCCGATGATTCCCTCACCGCGCCACACGAGGAGGTTGAAGACACCCTTCTCACTGCAGGCGTAGCTGGCCCCCGGCGCCAGACGGATCCTCTTGCCCGAGAACTTCTCTCCTCCATAGAAGATCCAGGCCTCACTCACGCCTTCTCTGGAGTAGAACTCGAGGGGATTAATGTGGTGGTTTTCGTAGAAGTAGGGATCGCCATTGCCGTCCCAGTCGATCCAGCTCATGAGGGCTGCCTCGCCGAGGGTCTCGCGATCTTCTTCGGAAACGTCCTTGAAGAGGAGTTCCTTGTCGATGATGCCGCCATTGTTGAGGGCCTGACACATGGCCAGGGTGTCCGAGTC
>CAZTOM010000447.1:0-1347 GCA_964615555.1 uncultured Actinomycetaceae bacterium | reverse complement strand
CCAGGTGTCCATGGCGCTGCGCGCGGCGGCGATGATCTCCGGGTTGTCCGCGAGCCCCAGGTAGTTGTTGGCGCAGAAGTTGAGCGCCTCACCGCCCTTGGTACCCACCTCGGTGCCCTGCGGGCCCGTCAGCTCCCGCTCGGCCTTCCAGAGGCCGGCGTCCCGGATCTCCTGGAGCTCGGCCTCCAGCTGGTCCTTGATCCCGTACATCAGTTGCTCCAATCGAAGATGACCTTGCCGCACTGGCCGGAGCGGGCGGTATCGAACGCCTGGCTCCAGTCCTCAGGTGCGAAGCGGTGGGTGATGGTGGCCCGGATCTCGTCCCGCAGGGACTTCGAGGACTGCAGCATGAAGCTCATCCGGTACCAGGTGGAGAACATCCTGCGGCCGTAGATGCCGCGGATCGTGTACATGTTGGTGATCACGCGGCCCCAGTCCACGCCGAAGTCGTCGTTCGGGATCCCCAGGAGGGCGATCTCGGCGCCGTGGGTGCAGTTCTCGATGATGTCGTGGAACGCGGCGGGGGCTCCGCTCATCTCGAGGGCGTCGTCGAAGCCCTCAGTCATCCCCAGTTCCTCGCGCACCTCCGCGAGGGAGGATGTGGAGGTGTCCACGGCGCGCGAGACCGCGCCGATCTCCCGGGCGAGGTCCAGGCGGAAGGGCGAGCGGTCGGTGATCACCACGTGGCGGGCGCCGGCGTGCCGCACGATCGAGGCGGCCATGATGCCGATGGGTCCGGCGCCGGTGATGAGGACGTCGTCGCCCGCGAGCTCGGACTGCAGGGCGGTGTGGACGGCATTGCCGAGCGGGTCGAAGAGGGCACCGAGGTCCGGATCGATCACCTCGTGCTGCACCCACACGTTGGCGGCGGGCACCACCACGTAGTCCGCGAACGCGCCGTCCCGGTTCACCCCGATCGAGTTGGTGCGGATGCACATGTGGCGCCGGCCGGAGCGGCAGTTGCGGCAGCGGCCGCAGATCACGTGCCCCTCCACGGACACGCGCAGCCCCACGCGCAGCTCGTCGCGGCCATCACCCTTGGTGACGCCGGGGCCGATCTCCACGATCTCGCCGTAGAACTCGTGCCCGATCGTCATGGGCGGGTTCAGCATCTCCGCTGCCCAGGGGTTCCACTCCTCGATGTGGAGGTCCGTGCCGCACAGCCCGGCCCGCATCACTCGGATCTTGACCTCGCCGATTCCCGGCTCCGGCTCGGGGATGTCCCGCAGCTCGAGACCCGGACCGGCCTGCGCCTTCATCAACGCACGCACGCGTCCTCCTGGTGTGGTGGTGGAGTGGGTGTGGCCACCAGCCTATCGCTCCGGGACAAAGCAAAAGGGCCCTCCA
>CAZTOM010000446.1:0-1355 GCA_964615555.1 uncultured Actinomycetaceae bacterium | reverse complement strand
TCGCCGGCCCGGCGGCACCGGTGGACCCTCCGTTGCTCGACCCGTCGCCACCGCATGCGGTGAGCAGGCCGACCCCGCCGAGGGCAGCAGCCGTGGTCAGGAAGCCGCGCCGGGTGAACTCGGCCGCGATGCGGGGAGCGACGGCAGCCGGGGCGAGGATGCGGACCGGACGCTGGGTGCGGGACATCGGGACTCCTTGGTGTGTTCCGGGACGGGAGGGGTATGCGGTGGTCAGGCGGGCGCAGGAACGGACTGGTCGGCGGGTTCGGTGGGTTCGGCGAAGACGTGGACGCTGTCCGGGGACCAGGACGCCCGGACGAGGTCGTCGACGCGCAGGTCGGGGGCGATGGGCGTGGGGATCCGGCTGAGCAGACTCGGCTGGTCGGGGATGTCGACGACGAACTGCATCGTCTCCCCCAGGTGGGCGATCCCGACGACCCGACCGACGACGGCGTTCTCCTGTGGGTCGGTGGTCGTATCGGTTGCAGTGAGGGACACGTACTCCGGCCGGATCGCGACCCGGACCGGCCCGCTCGCCCCCGCCGCACCGGCACGGCTGCTGCGCACGCGGACCGGCCCGGCCTCGATCAGTCCGCCGGCGCCGACGGTGCCGGTGAGGAAGTTCTGCTGCCCGACGAAGCCGGCGACGAACGCGGAGGCGGGGTGCGCATACACCCGGTCCGCGGTGTCGAGCTGCTCGAGCCGGCCGCCGCGCATGATCGCGATCCGGTCCCCCATCGACAACGCCTCGTGCTGGTCGTGGGTGACGAAGACGAACGTCGTCCCGAGCCGGGACTGGAGGAGTTTGAGCTCGATCTGCATCTCCTCGCGCAACTGCCGGTCCAGGGCACCGAGCGGCTCGTCGAGGAGGAGCACCGCGGGCCGGTTGACGAGCGCCCGGGCCAGCGCGACCCGCTGCTGCTGCCCACCGGAGAGCTGCGCGGGCTTGCGGTCCGCATACGAGCGCATCTGCGCCATGTCGAGTGCTTCGGCGACCCGCTGCCGGATCTCGGCCTTGCCGGTGCGCCGCTGCTGCAACCCGTAGGCGACGTTCTCGGCGACGTTCATGTGCGGGAACAGCGCGTAGTTCTGGAACACGGTGTTGACGTTGCGCTTGTGCGGGGGCACCCCGTGGACCGGTTCCCCGCTGATCCGGATCTCCCCCTCATCGGGCTGCTCGAACCCGGCGATCATCCGCAGCGTCGTCGTCTTGCCGCAGCCGGAGGGACCGAGCAGCGCGATGAACTCCCCCGGCTCGATGGCCAGGTCCAGCCGGTCGACGGCCGTGTGCTCACCGAATCGTTTGGTCACACCCGCCAGGTCGACGGCTCCGGTCGCGGCCGAGGTCACGCTCG
>CAZTOM010000445.1:0-1365 GCA_964615555.1 uncultured Actinomycetaceae bacterium | reverse complement strand
GTCGCCCGGATCGAGGGACCGTCGGTCGACCTCATCGAACGGCTCGCCGCCCTCATCGCCGCGGACATCCTGGCCGCGCCGGCCAGCCGGATGCTCGTCGACGCCGTCACCGTGACCGTGCACAAGCCGCAGGCACCGGTCGGGGTGCCGTTCGGGGACGTCGTCGTGCGCGTCCGACAGGAGCGCGACCCGGTCCCGGTGGTCATCGCCCTCGGAACCAACCTCGGGGACCGGCACGCGATCCTGGCCGTCGCCGAGGAGGCCATCGCCGATCGGGTCTGCGCCGGGATGGTCACCGTCTCGGACTATGTCGAGACCGACCCAGTCGGCGGGCCGGACCAGCCGGACTATCTCAACGCCGTCGCTGTCGGCTGGACCCGGCTCGCTCCGTCCACGGTGCTGCGGGTGCTGCACGACATCGAGGCCGAGGCCGGCCGGACCCGCTCGATCCGGTGGGGACCGCGAACGCTCGACCTCGACCTCATTCAGTACGGCGACCCGGTCACCGGCACCGACATCACGAGCACCGCCGAGCGGCTCACCCTGCCGCACCCGCGCGCCCATGAGCGTGGCTTCGTCCTCGTGCCGTGGCTCGACGCCGATCCCGGCGCGAGTCTGCGGGTCGACGACGAGGTGATCGAGGTCAGTTCGATCCTCGAGTCGGTCGACACCAGCGGGGTGCGCGCTGCGGCAGCGAGGCATCCGGGTGAGGCGCCCGACAACGCGACCGACTCGTGCGGGTGTGCCGGATGCTGAGCGAGGGCCTGCGTCCCCGACACGTGCTCACCGTCGGCGTCGCCACCGCCCTGGTCTCGGCGGTGGTGTGGCACCTCTACACCCGCACCGGCAGCCTGCTTCAGGGGCCGGCGTGGCTGACCCCCGTCGTCATCCTCGTCATCGCTGCTCTCGTGCTGTGGTTCGGCTGGCAGGTGCGTGCCTACCAGCAGGGAGAGTCGCACAAGGACCTGTCCATGCTACGCGCTGCCCGCACCCTCCAACTCGCCCAGGCCGCAGCACTGACCGGCGGCGCGCTCACCGGCTGGTTCATCGGGCACCTCGCGATCCTGCTCCCCGACCGGGATCTGACGCCCTACGCCCGACAGATCGTCCCGCTGCTCCTCGTCGTCGGGGCCAGTGTGGTCCTCGCCGTCGCCGGACTCCTTGCACAACGCTGGTGCCGGCTGCCTGAGGACCGGGGCGACGGTCCGCAGGCCAACCCGGCCTGAGCTCTGGGTCTCTCTGGGTTGGACTGGTGAGTGGGGCCGGGGGCGCATCGACCCGCCCGGGATGTGACCGAGTTCGAACTCGAAGATGACGCCTTTACGTAATACACTTTGGATGTGGAGACCATCGACGGAAAGCCCG
>CAZTOM010000444.1:1035-1369 GCA_964615555.1 uncultured Actinomycetaceae bacterium | reverse complement strand
CAGACTGGATGGATTGATTTTATGCACGATGGGGGCATGAACAGAAATCAGCTGCTTCACGCCCAGGGTCATCATTCCCGCCAAAAAACTGGAGAAAATATACAGTCCCACCCCCAGGTTGATGCGTATATCCAAACTGCCCTTCACCGTCAATCCGATCACCATGCCGATGGAAAGGGCAAACAGCGTACCCACAAAAATTGTGGCCAGAAGGGCGGGAATATTGTCCCCGAAGGGAATCCCCAGCACCCATTGCATATACACCAGAGCCACCCCGGCATTAAGCATGTTAAACAGCAGGCTGGCCACGGTAAAGGGCAGCAAAAATGTCATC
>CAZTOM010000444.1:0-1025 GCA_964615555.1 uncultured Actinomycetaceae bacterium | reverse complement strand
GGCGTTTTCCCATGGCGGAAAACCGGGCTTCCGTATCATATACGTTCACAATCCCCAGGGTAATGGCCCCCAGACAGACCATGGCCAGTACCGTGTAGAAATAGTTCGTCATCAGCAGTTTGGGATCCTCCCCGGAAATGGCAAACAGGGACTCCTGCTCCGACAGCCGGTCCACAATCTCCTCGGGGGAGGTTTCCCGTCCGGATTCCAGAATCTCTCCGACGGCCTGATACCCTCGATCGATATGCAAGAGAATGGTAGCCAGCGTCTCCGCTTCAATCCCCCGCTCCCCGGCGACCACCCGCAGGGGGGCCCCGTCGGGCACATAGGCCGTAAGGGTTCCCTCCTCCACTGCAGCCCGGGGATCCGCCAGGGTTTGCAGATCATACATCTTCACCCCTTCGTACTCCAGGTCGGAAAGAATCTGTGCCACCTGTTCATTGTCCGCCTGCACCGCCACCGGGGTCCTTTCTTCCGGATGAATCAGACTCGCCATGCCCATATACAAAAAGGTGCTTAAAGCCAAAGGAAATACCAGATTCCAAAAAAGAATCTGCCCGACCCGCACATTGGACAGCAGGCGATAATACAGTACGCGACTAAACACGGTCCCGCAACTCCTTTCCTGTGATTTCCAGAAACACATCGTTCAAAGAACCGGATTCGATCTTCATTTCCCCGTACGTTATCTCGTGATCCTCCAGCAGGTTGAGAAAATGCAGCACCTTGGCCTCGGTGGACAGCATAACCTCCAGGGTTTCGTTCTGATACTCATACTGCTGGACCATCCGATTGCCCTGCAGCATCTCCTGTTCTTCCGCAGTCAGGGGAATGTCTTGGATCCGTATTTTGTCCCCGATTCCCACGGCGTGTTTCAGCTCTTCCGAAGAGCCGGTGACAAGGGCCCGGCCATTGTCCATAATCGTAATCTGATTGCAGAGCTGTTCCACTTCTTCCATATAGTGGGTTGTGTAGATAATCGTGGCCCCTTCTTCGTTCAATCGCCGGATTCCCTCCAGTATATT
>CAZTOM010000443.1:0-1376 GCA_964615555.1 uncultured Actinomycetaceae bacterium | reverse complement strand
GCCGACAAAACGACTAGCATATGTCACAATCGAGACATGGTATGTGCGATGTTTCTTGGAGCCGGGATCAAGAACCACAACAACTACACAGTCGCTGAAATGGAAGGGCTCGGGTATGACTTGGGTCGGAAAATTGGCGGTCTGACCATGAGCCCAGGAGACGGTCGCATCACGCTTCATCAGTGAGCGCAGGGAGCTCCCGGCGCAATCGAGACCCAGTCGATTCCCGGACAAACGGGATCCTCCCTGCACCGCCCACCTCGCGTTCCATCGTCCCGCCGACTAGCCTGACCTGCAGCGCCGCCGTGGGGTCGGCGACTACATCAGGGAGGTAGGGCAATGTCCACGTGGACCGCGGTACGCGGAGTGCTTCGGATGGTGACAGCTAGTGCGCTGGTTGTCGGGGCGTTGGGGGTCGCGGCTCCTGCTGCGCTCGCGGACGCCGAGTGCACGGGGCACATATACGGCCATCACATCGGCGGATCAGTGATCGTTCCGGCTGGTGTGACGTGCACCCTGACGAATGTGACCGTCGAGGCGGATGTCAAGAGTTATGCGAACTCACGCGTCACGATCAGTGGAGGACAGATCGGGGGCAATGTCCAAGCTGACCGGTCACGAAGCGTGGTGGTCTCTGGTGCCAAGGTGGGGGGCAGCATCCAGGTCAAGGATCACGGCACGGCTCAGGTGCAGGGGGCGGCTGTCACCGGCAGCATCCAACTCGAACAGGGCGGGGCGAACTCGGTCGAGGACAACAAGGTCAACGGGGATATCCAGTTGTTCTCCAACAAGGGCTTCCAGCGGGCCTTCTTCAACACCGTTGACGGCAATCTGCAGTGCAAGAGCAACTCACTCGGCGTCAGCGGGTGGGGCAACGTGGTCCACGGCAACTCCGAGGATCAGTGCCGGAACCTGGTTCCCTTCTTCACCGACGTCCCAGCCGGTGCAGCATTTCGTGCCGAGATCACCTGGCTCGCTCAGCAGCGCATCACCACCGGCTACGCCGATGGCACCTTCCGTCCGGCCCCGTCAGTGAACCGGGACGCGATGGCTGCGTTCCTGTACCGGGCCGCGGGCAGCCCGGCCTACACGCCGCCGAGCAGTTCGCCGTTCAGCGACGTCCCGCGCACGCACCCGTTCTACAAGGAGATCGCGTGGGTGGCCGCCAAGAACATCAGCACCGGTTATGCCGATGGCACCTTCCGGCCCAAGAACAAGGTCGAGCGTCGAGCCATGGCTGCGTTCCTCTACCGGCTGGACCGGGTGAAGTGATCCACGACGATTGACCCGGGATCGGTGCGCCGGCGACGGCCGGGTCGCCGCGGGGTACCGTTGACGGAGCAGGCGTTTCGGCCTGCCCGACCGCGACGACCGAG
>CAZTOM010000442.1:0-1385 GCA_964615555.1 uncultured Actinomycetaceae bacterium | reverse complement strand
AGACGATCCCGAAGCGGGGCCGGTAACCGCAGGCCCACTCGAAGTTGTCCATGAACGTCCACAGCAGGTAGCCGCGCACGTCCATCCCGTCCTCGATCGCCTGGGAGATCTCCCCCAGGTGGCGGGAGAGGTAGTCGATCCGCTCCGGGTCGTCCACGGTGGCGCCGTGGTCCCCCACCACGAGCTCGTCCGGGAAGGCGGCCCCGTTCTCCGAGACCATCACGGGCAGGCCCGGGTAGACGCGGTCCAGGGCGGAGAGGAGGTCGTACAGGCCGGTCTCGTCGATGCCCCAGCCCATCTCGGTGGTGGGCCCCTCCGGCTCCAGGAACTCGATGTCCTCGCAGCCCACCCACGGGGAGGCCGCGCCATGGCCGTGGCCGCCGGAGGACGCTGCCGCGCCGCCCTCCCCGGCCGGGCGCACGTAGGTGACGGTGTAGTAGTTCAGGGACAGCACGTCGAGGCGCTGGCGGATGAGCGCCAGGTCGCCCTCCTGGACGAAGGACCAGTCCGTGACCTCCCGGGTCTCCGCCACGAGCTCGGTGGGGTAGCTGCCCTCGAGGAGGGGGCCGAGGAAGATGTGGTTACCCACGTGGTCGATGCGCCGGACGGCGGCAAGGTGGGCGTCGTCGTCGGGCAGGACGGGACGGGTGACGTGGATGTTGAGGGAGATGGAGACCTGGGTCTCCTCCCCGAGTTCCTCGCGCAGCACCCGGGTGGCGAGCCCGTGGGCGAGGTTGAGGTGGTGGGCGGCGGTGAGGGCCTCGGCGGGGTCGGTGTGGCCGGGTGCGTGGACGCCGGAGGCGTGGCCTAGGAACGCGGTGCACCACGGTTCGTTGAGGGTGATCCACAGGTCCACGAGGTCCCCGAGCTCGCGGGCCACCACTCGGGCGTAGTCGGCGAACGCGTGGGCGGTCTCGCGGTTCACCCAGCCGCCAGCGTCCTGGAGGGCCTGGGGCAGGTCCCAGTGGTAGAGCGTGACCACGGGGCGGATGCCCTTCTCTCGCAGGCCCTCCAACAGTTCGCGGTAGAACGCGATGCCCTCCGGGTTCACCTCGCCACGGCCGGTGGGGATGATGCGCGGCCAGGCGAGCGAGAGGCGGTAGGTGTCCACCCCGAGGCCCGCCATGAGCTCCAGGTCCTCGCGCCAGCGGTGGTAGTGGTCGCAGGCCACGTCCCCGGTGGCGCCGCCCTCCACCCGGCCGGGCGTGTGGGAGAACGTGTCCCAGATGGACGGGCCGCGCCCGCCCTGCCTCGCGGCGCCCTCGATCTGGTAGGCGGCGCTCGCCACGCCGAAGCGGAAGTGGGAGGGGTATACCATGGGGGCTCCTTGTCTAGTAGAGGCGGGATTCGGCGTGGTCTGTGCCCTTCATGGCCTCGTAGTCGAG
>CAZTOM010000441.1:0-1389 GCA_964615555.1 uncultured Actinomycetaceae bacterium | reverse complement strand
GCCAGGCGTCCACCCCGGCGAACTGCTTGAACAGCGCCGCCTTGCCCTCCATCACGGGGAGTGCGGCAGCCGGACCGATGTCCCCGAGCCCCAGCACCGCTGTCCCGTCCGTCACCACGGCCACGGTGTTGCGCTTGATGGTGAGGTCCCGGGCCCTCGCCGGGTCCTCCGCGATGGCGGTGCACACGCGGGCCACCCCCGGGGTGTACACCCGCGAGAGGTCGGCGCGGTTGCGGATGGGCGCCTTCAGGGCCACCTCGATCTTGCCGCCGTCGTGCGCGAGGAAGGTGGCGTCCAGGACCTTGAGCACCCGCACGCCCGGGATCTGCTCGAGGCCCTCCACCACATCGTCCTGGTGCTCGGGCGAGCGCGTATCGCAGGTGATGTCGAGCATGACGGTGTTCTCACCGCCGCCCTCCACGTCCATGCCACGCAGAGCCGCCCCCACGTCCGAGAGCTCCGCGACGATCTGGGCCGTCACGGTGGTGTCCGCGGGTGCCTCCACGCGGAGGATGACCGTGTTGGACGGGCTCAGCTGGATCATTGGTGGCTCCTCATCTCCGTGGCGGCCGCGCCCGGCACTCCCCGGACTACAACCCCATCTTCTGCAAAAGTAGTTCCTTTACGCGTGCCGCGTCGGCCTGTCCACGGGTTGCCTTCATGACTGCGCCCACGAGCGCACCAACCGCCTGCACGCGACCACCCTGGATCGAGGCCACCACGTCCGGGTTCGCCGCGATCGCATCGTCAATCGCGGCAAGCAGGGCGCCGTCGTCGGACACGAGAACGAGACCACGCGAGGAGATGACCTCCCCGGGGCTGCCCTCGCCCGCGAGGACCCCCTCGAAGACCTGGCGGGCGAGCTGGTCGTTGAGCTCGCCGGCCGCCACGCGGCGGGCCACGTCCGCGACGTCCGCGGGCGCCACGCCGAGCTCGGCGAGGGGCACCTCGCGGGCGTTGGCGAGGCGGGAGAGCTCGCCCATCCACCACTTGCGGGCGTCGGCGACGGCGGCCCCCGCGGCGATCGTCTGCTCGATCGGCCCGAGGGCTCCCGCGTTGGTCATCTCCTGCATCTCGAGTTCGCTCGCGCCCCACTCGCCTTTGAGGCGACGACGGCGGTCGGCTGGCAACTCCGGCAGGCCCGCCCTGATCTCCTCCACCCACTCGGGGGTGCAGACGATCGGCATGAGGTCCGGCTCGGGGAAGTAGCGGTAGTCCTCCGCGTCCGACTTGGGGCGCCCGGAGGAGGTGCCGCCCGTGTCCTCGTGCCAGTGGCGGGTCTCCTGGAGGATGGACCCGCCGCTTTCCAGGATGGCGGCCTGCCGCTGGATCTCGTAGCGCACCGCGCGTTCGATGGAGCGGAACGAGTTCACGTTCTTGGTCTCGGTG
>CAZTOM010000440.1:0-1397 GCA_964615555.1 uncultured Actinomycetaceae bacterium | reverse complement strand
CGTCCGCCAGCTCACGGTGCCACGTGCGCACCTGTCCGCCGGACCGCCCTAAGGCAATCGCTGCTCCAGCCTCACGTGAGGTCAGCCCGTGCAGGAATCCCCGTGTGAAGTGAGCGGCCCGCCCTCCGTTCACCGCTAGGTGCTCTTCGAGGCCCTCGAAATCCTCGGAGCCGTTTTTCACCAAGTAGCCGGCCACAGAGACGGCCGCCTTCATTGCGTAGACGCCGGCCGCCGGTTGCCTGAGCGCGCGAATGTCGACGATACGACCGCCCCAGCGTTCTTGCAGATAGCGCTGAGGCACGTAGGGACCATGCTGGATCCCGTGAGCGTGGTAGCCCGTCTGACGAGGGTTCCGCTCGACGGCCCAGCCCATCTCGAAGCCGGGATAGTCAGCCCTGATCCTCCGCAGCCAGTCACGCACCTGCGACCGTGACCGCTGCCAGTCCAAGTCACCCGTCGAGGTCACTGGGAGCTGAGTCAGCGTGACTAGGCGCCGTCGCTCCGCCTGCCGTGCTGCCCACGTCATCAAACCCGCTTTTGTGCGTGCCTTCCGTGGACCGCAGACAGCGCACCTATACGCGTCGCAGGTTGCGGGAAACCGCAGGTCAGGGTCCTGATCGCACACGATAACGAAGGGCTGTCGTGGGCAAATCTCACCCACCGATTCACTGTATAGAACAAGTGAAGTAGCGCCGTCGCTCCGCGACGCCGCCGCCGCCGTCACTTCTTGACCCTTCGGAGACCCAGGAGCTCCGCGGATCGCCACGCCCTACGCGCGCGTTTCGGCAACCACCTGGGGAAGAAATCGCGCGAGACGCGCGCCTGCTGTCGTTGACGGCCTGTCCGTCGTAGCCTGTCCAAAGAGTCTCCTAGCGAGCTGCAACCATTAGGAGGCTGAGGCCCTCGCCGTTTGCCGACTGCGGGGGCCTCGTCGTTGTCTGACGCCGGGGTGCCTAGTCCCGGCCTTGGGGCCTGCCTGTGACCCCCACCAATGCACTTCTTGCTGCTGGCAAAACCCCGACAACGAGGGGCTATTCACTCAAAGGCTTTCCCCGACCCTGCCACCGCGTCGCTTTCGGCCCGTGGAGGCGCGCCGATGGCCGGTCCGGTCGCCCATCGCCACCCGCGCAGCGGGGCCCGCGCCTGGGCGATCCGGCCCCGGCCAAGCGGTCCCGACTCCCCCAGGACGACCAGCACCCAGGACGGACAGAGGACCGTGGTCTAACTAATTCGCAGTGTTACCAAGCGCTCTGGGAGCCTGAAGGCTGCCGCAGGCCCCTGCGGGGCCTTTGCCACTGGAAAACCGGTACAGCGGCCCTGTGGGAGCCTCAGACACTCACCACGTCCGCCAGCTCACGGTGCCACGTGCGCACCTGTCCGCCGGACCGCCCTAAGGC